>NZ_JAEILC010000098.1:0-51163 GCF_016307435.1 Pseudomonas sp. S4_EA_1b
CACAACACTTGCCGTGTCGCTGGCACGAATGCCGGATCCTGGGCAAGTGATTTGGGCCGAGTCACTTGCGTGGCGGCCGCGGCGTATTTCGGTTCCTGTCAGGGTGTTGCGGGCCGCAACACTTGCTGTGTAGCTGGCACAGATTCCGGTCACGACCGCTTCGCTCTGGGCCGCGTTACCACGATATTCTGGTTGTCCACCTGACATCATGGATGTGTACCCCGATTAGGCTTCAGCAGATGCAGCATTCCGCTGAGTGTGTGTTTTGCGGTTTGTATCGACTCAGGGCTACGCGTCTGCGTTAGCGTCTTCGTCGGCTGCTCTGCGCCCTCTGGCGGGGCTGAAGCGTCTTGACGCTCGGGGCTCGCTTTTGCCTTGTCGTCAGGGTTCCATTGGCTGTTGAAATCGCCGCGAACGGCCATGCCGACGAGCGTCATTAAGTATCCAAGCGGGTTTCGGACCCCTCCCGAGTCACAGCGGTGGACCCATTGTTTGATGAGCGCGGTTTTCAACTCTGCTGGAACCTTTTGCAGCGCCAGGACCGCGTTCTGTTTTTGCTCGACCGGTAGTCGATGCAGTGCACCGAGCAAATCGGCAGCGATGTCGTTTGGTGTGGGCGGTACATGTACAGAGCTTTTACAAACATCTTTGTGTGTATCTGTATACGTACTATATGAGTTCGGATGCCGAACTAAGTCCGAACTCAGTGATTTACGGCTGAGTTCGGCATCCGAACTCTGCTCCAAAGCGATTCGCTCTTCGCCTTTTTCACTGAGTTCGGTATCCGAACTCAGTGGAGATAGAGCTATATTTTGCTGAGTTCGGATTCCGAACTCAGTCGCTTTAAGAACGACTGGAGCCTGCGCTTTGGTCCAGGCCTGGCTATTCATGCGGGATTCGATGATGTCCAGCCTGCTAGGTAAGCGTTGGCCAACATCAGGATCAGCTGCAAATTCCTTCCAGGCAATTTCTGCCACTTCGCGAATCACCTTGGTCTGGTGCTGCATTGACTGCGCGAGTAGCTGCAAGTAGTCCTTGTCGAACTCTATAGCTTCGGCCGGTGTGACCGGTTCGTCGTGAAGCAGGTAGACGTTGCCTTGCACTTGTCCACTCAGATCATTGCGCACCCGTCGCCCCAGGCTAAGCCAACGGGTGAGACGTAAGGTCACTAATGCTTTTGATACAGTTTCACGCGAGGCAGGCCTACCGGGTTGCATACCCAAATATGGCCGCAGTTGGTCATAGGTAGGGAACGCCGTAAGGCCGTCGTCATTGATCAGTAGGCGAAATACCTGCCAGGTGTTTCTTTCAAGCGGGGTTAAGCGATCATCCAAAAGCAATCGGCGAGGAACCGTTTCGTGTGGGTTCCCGCTGAAAATAATTCCGGAGTAGGGGGAAGACCCTTCAATCCCCGGAGGCGCCGACTCTTTTTTCTGAAGCAAATGAGCTTCAAGGTGACCCGAGGCCGAGTCTAAAAGCGTCGACAAGGGAAGCCGAGACAACCTCATAATACAGAGTCACCTTCCACCGATGTCGCTGCAGGCTGTGCAAGTCGTTGAGAAGACACAAGCTGTAGCCTTCTCGGAAGGCCAGGGTTTGCAGGAGGGTAAAGCCCTTCCTTTATCCAGGACTGAATGCGATGCCAGATGATGGCCAGGCTGAGGTTTTCGTGGGTCTCATCTGGGCTAGTATCCTGTGGAGCATTGAGTTCCTCGGCGACCAACATGGCGATGTCCAGCAACGCGAGACTGTCGCCAAGCTCTACCTGATGCTCTTGCATTAGGTGCGTCCATCGGTACCAAAGCTGAGCGTCCATCTCCTCACTGAATTCGCGCCAACGGCCACGACGTGCCGTCACGCCGATCATTAGGCGTTGAAGGGCCACATCCTGCGGAGACAGCCCGAAGAACTGTTGCAGCATTTGAGTGGTCGCGCCAAGTCGCAGCGCACGTTCAATCATGCGCACTTCTTCATCAGAACGCTGCGCGCCTGACAGTAGTTTTTTTACCATGTCCCCATCAATGGTGACGTTGCACCAAGACACGGGAGTGTTAAGCAGCAAGCTCAGTACTGAAGGTTGTTGGAGCTGAGCCAATATCTCTGGCTCCAGGCCCATTTCGATGCAGCGCCGAAGTTGGCCATTACGCATGTGATGAAGCACCTGTGACAGGATTGCTTCATTTATTGGTGTCTTGGACATGACGACTCCCCCTTGTAGAGTCCGTGTGTTAACTGGCTGAATTCGGACCGTTGTTGGCGACTGACTGGATTTCCAGGTCAATCAAACGTCTTGCGAGACGAATAATGCGGAACAGCTTCACTAGAGCGCCGTCGCTGAGACGGCATTCACTTTCAGGGGGCTGATCTTTTGTGTGAGGCTGGCCCAGTAAGATCTGGCCCAGTCCGGCTGCGAACTCAAAGTCAGCCAACGCGTCGATTTGAAGCTTGGGTTGCTGCTGAATCATTTTCAGTACGATGGCCATCGAGCCGCTCAAAGACTGGAGCAGCGTCAAGGTATGTTGGGCTGTGGCAGTAATTTCGACTTCCGCTTCGGGGTGTCGGTAGCTGAACCCGACGCCACCATCGATATCGATAAATTGACCTGGGGCTTTGACCGAGCTGGCTATTTCGCGAGCCAATTGAGCGATGTGCTGACGCAGGGTCGCGGTATTGTCTATTTCGCGTTCGATGTACCAAAGGTCAGAAATGGGATTGAGTCCGCCAGCTTGAACAGGGATGGCCACCAAGGCATTGGAGGCGAAGTCGGGCAAGACCTCACCGTCAAGCGCAGCGAGCTCCCGTTTCATCTTGTCGACTCTGGGAGAAGTCTTCACAGGGCTCGCAACGTGCCCATCGATACGTGCTTGGCGCTCTTGTGGGCTCATTTGCTCCTGCGGAGTTGGGGCCAGTTGCTGTTGCACCCCTTGAGGTGAAGGACTCTCTTTGGAGGGCGTCGTCTTATGTGTGCTGCCCCCCGAAGTAGTAGGGGGTAGTTGTAGAGGGTTCTGATTAGCCTCAATGCCATTGTTCGAAACGTTAAGTTGAGTCCCCCCCTCAAATTGCGATGCAGGGTACTGTGGCAGCTCAAGAACCGGCGTAGACCGGCGCAATTGGTCCTGGTTCTGAGTGATTTCCAACAGTATTTGCTCGTAGCCGAGGTTCAGCGGCTTTTTAAGGTGATCTATCAGTTCGTCCTGAAATCGCTGGAATAGAAATTCTTCAGCGTCGCCCTCAAACTGGGACAGTACATCTTGGAAAAGCGTATCGAAATCAAGGTGCTGCTCCTGCTCTTGATAATTGCGATCCCAGCACTGAAGAGCTGTTTTGCGCAAAGACAGAAGCTTTATGATTCTGTCTACTCCCAGTCCAGAGTACAGCGCGCCTGGAATTGCTGGCAGTAAGTACCGAATGGTGTCGTGCATACGACTCAAGTGAGACGCGGAGACCGGGTAGCCATCCGCTGACAGCCGCCGTGAAAGCTCACGTAATGAGATAGACTCCCCTGCCTCTGTTTCATACAGCGCTCTCGCTTTTTCGACCCCAATAGCCCGCTCAATGAACAGGAGCTGGCCTTGGAGGTCGTTTTCAGCCAAGTGGCCGGTGAGCGAGATGATTTCGCCCCGAACGGCGTCCCAGGGTCGAAATAGGCAGTGAAACTTGAAGTACTTCTCGTCGCCGGTCTCACGATACAACTCGTTTAAAATTGCCAGGCGAGTGTTGCCGCCGTTGCGGATCCGGTACTTATCTTCCCCAGGTTTACGAGTGACGGGAGGTGGCGTATCGAGTCCCCGATTTCGTATCGACTCTTTAATTTCATCGTACTTCGGGTTACGAGTCGTCCTTGGGTTTTCGTCATACGGCAGCGTTTCGTCGAGAGTCAACAGCATGGGGGTATCGACGATGGGGTCGCTCATTCGCGCTGCCACCGGCGACTTCGATTCAAACGCCGGCAGCAACAGCTTATCTTTCATGGTTTGGGCCAAAGACGCTTTCATACTCTGGCTCCTGGCTGCTCATAAGCCGGGCTTGCCGCCAAAAGCTGGTCAATGATTTTCAAAGCACGATCCAGAGCAGCTTCAAGTTCGGCAGTTGTCTCCAGCCGATAAACAATTTCTGAGTTCATCGACCTGGCGTTTTCACGTGCTTCCAACGCGATGCGTTCGCGCATCCCGTCGGGCAGGCGAATAACGAATTTTTCTTCATGCAGACGCTGTGGTTTGTTACTCATGGTGGGCTCCGATGCCTAGGGTAGAAAGTGTGTTCAGCGACGTTTCAACTGATCAGTGAGTTGGGTAGGTAACCCCTTGATGACTAATGAATTGGACGCCTCGTCGTACTCGATCTTGTCCCCTAGCAGATGCGCTTCAAAACTGATGGACAAGCCTTCGGCACGGCCGGTGAACCGACGGAATTGGTTGAGAGTGCGTTTATCCAGGGGGATTTCCGGCGACAGGCCGTAGTCCTTATTGCGGATATGGTCGTAGAACGCCTTGGGGCGATCTTCATCGATCAAGCCTGACAGTTCCTCCAGGCCCATGGGTTCACCGAGCTTGGCCTGGCTGGTGGCGTAGTCCACCAGGGCCTTGGTTTTCTCGCGGGCCGATTCGTCTGGCAGGTCTTCGTTTTCAACGAAGTCGCTGAACGCCTTGAGGAGGGCGCGGGTTTCGCCCGGGCCGTCGACGCCTTCCATGCAGCCAATGAAGTCGCTGAAATACCCCGAGATCTTCTTACCGTTTTTGCCTTTGATGTACGAGATGTACTGCTTGGATTGCTTGTTGTTCTGCCACTCGGACAAGTTGATACGCGCTGCCAGGTGCAACTGGCCAACGTCCAGGTGGCGTGAAGGAGTGACGTCCAGATCGTCAGTAACCACCACGCCTTCACTGTGGTGGAGCAGGGCGACAGTTAGGTAGTCGGTCATGCCTTGCTGGTAATGGGCAAACAGTACGTGGCCACCGGTGGAGAGGTTGGACTCTTCCATCAGCTTTTGCAGATGCTCGACCGCCGTGTGGCTGAAGGCGGTGAAGTCCTGGTCACCTTCAAAGTACTGCTTTAACCAGCCGCTAAACGGGTGCGCGCCGGACTCGGCATGGAAGAAACCCCAGGCCTTGCCTTGTTTGGCGTTATAGCTCTCGTTGAGGTCGGCAAGCATGTTCTCGATGGCGACCGATTCGGATAGCTCCGAATCGCGTGCCTGGAGAACAGCAGGTGTGCCATCGGGTTTTTTGTCGATCAGGTGGACGATGCAATGACGGATAGGCATTAGATTGCCTCCTGCGAGTGTAGGGTTTGAGCTCGATCAGCACGACGAATACGGGCTTTGGCGTTGAGGCCTGAGCGGTAATCGCTTGCGGTTGATGAGGTGTAAATCGATCCAAGGCCAGATTTCGTGAACTTGATATGGCCACCTTGAGTGCGAGACACCGTCCAGCCATTCGCTTCAGCAAACTTCACGAGTACACGAAGGCTCTCGCTTTTTCCGCGTAGGAGATTGGTGGTCATAGCTCTGCATCCCTGTCTGCCAGAACGTTACCGGTCTGGATCGCGATGATTTCAGCCTGATCGCCAGGAAACTTGGTACCGAGCTCATGCAAAAAGTGACGCGTAGCCTCACGTGCTCCAGGCACGCGGAACACCACGCTGCAGTGCTGAACTTCCGCGGGGTGTTGCAGGTGAGACATGACGGCCACTTTCAGCGAGCAGCACTGGAGGTAGCGGGGCACCCAAACCGACCAGAAGTAGCTGGATAGCAAGGCGCCCGCACAGAGCAGTTCAACGGTAATTGTTGCGCTGGGCGTGTTGGTCAGCTCGACGTAGCCGAGCTTCTCAAACTCCAACAGATCCTCACGCATGCTCATTGGGACCACGGTGCTGTGGTCACGAGCAAGGCGGCCGATCGCTTGAGCTAATGCGTCGAGCTCCACCGGGTTGATCCCAGATTTATGGGCATGAGCCACAGCAGAGGCTTCGAACACGGCACCGGCATGGATACTAGGAAATAGCTCGGCGCTACTGTGCATCCGACACCTCCTGAAGCTCCTCGATGTCATAGCTATTGCAAGTAGGGCAAATAAGCTCGTCCACTTCACCGCCGGGTAAGGCTGGAGCGCCACTCACTTGATGTTTCGGGTGGTGGCTATCGCATTGAAGGCACCAGTGAGTGATGCGTACGAGAGTATTCATCGCTGAGGTGTGCTTTTTCATAGTTGAGCCCCTTGCCAGCCGGCGTTGGGACTGAGGTTGGCAAACCGGGTCTGATTGGCGATGAAGGCTGTTCGTACGGTCCCAGTTGGGCCGTTACGCGCCTTGCCGAGAATGATTTCTGCAATGCCTTTGTGTTCGCTCTGAGGGTGGTACACCTCGTCCCGGTAGACGAACATAATCAGGTCCGCGTCCTGTTCAATCGCACCGCTATCACGCAGGTCTGCGTTGATCGGACGCTTATTTGGCCGTCGCTCCAGTTCTCGGTTGAGCTGGGAAAGCGCAACCACCGGGCAATTCATCTCTTTCGCTAGGGCCTTGAGGGACTGGGATATAGCGCTGATCTCGTTGGCCCTGTTTTCCTGACCTGGGCAGCGCATGAGCTGCAGGTAATCGATCAGGATCAAGCTCGGGTGTCCGAAGCGACGAGCTGCTCGACGAGATTTAGCTCTGATTACTGCAGGCGTGAGCGCTGATGAGTCGTCGATGACCAGCCGCTCTCCATAGCCATTAATACGAGAAACCGCTGCAGTCAGCTTCGGCCAATCATCATCATCGAGCTTGCCCTTCAATAGCCTGCCCAGATCGATATGGCCTAGGATGCCCATCAATCGATACATCAGTGCTTTGGCCGGCATTTCCATGCTGAAAACCTGAACTGTACGATCAAGCTTTGCCTGCAGAGCCGTATCTATGAAGTTCAAGGCCAGAGAGGTCTTCCCCATAGACGGGCGCGCGCCGAGGATGATCAGGTCGGCTTTTTGAAAACCCGACGTCAGCTCGTCCAGGTCCTCCAGGCCTGAAGGCAGGCCGGTCACGGTGATATTGCCGTTGAAATGTTCGTCTATTTGTTCGACGACGTTCGTCAGGCATTGGTTGATATTGACGAATTCCGTTGCGCTCTTGCCTTCACCCAGAGCGAACAGTTGCTGTTCAATTGATTCTTGAACATCCTCCGCACTTGCCAACGGGTCTGTCGCCTCGCGAGAGCATTGGTATCCAAGGGACATGAGCTGTCTGAGCCGAGAGCGATTACGCACGATGGATGCGTAATGCTCGATGTTGGCTACAGACGGCGTGTTTTTGGCCAGCTCGCCCAGATAGCTCAGCCCTCCGGCTTCGTCTGGCTCCTCCAACGCGTTGTGGACGGTGACGATGTCGAACGGAATGGACTTGTCAGCAAGGCTTGCCATTGTCCGGAACAGCAACCGATGGTCGTGTCGGAAAAAATCAGAGGCATCCAGTTTGTCTGCGACGAGATCCCAGGTGTTGTTGTCGAGCAGTAGCCCACCTAACACACCTTGTTCAGCCTCTACGGAGTAGGGAGGTGAGAGGTCAAGGTGATTCATTTCCCAGACTCCTGGCCTATCTGAAGAAAACCACTCCCGTTGCGTGCCCCCAGGGCTTTGACCATGTCGACTTCAACCTTCGCTGAATTGATCATGACCTGAGCAACCTCGGCAACCGCTTTGGCCCGTTCGATTTCCATTGGTCTTTCTGGGTCCAGGAGGCTCTCGATCGCGACGAACAGGTGATTACGTAGATCTTCAATCTTGTTCTTCATGTTCAACCTCCCGGATGGTGCGTTTGAGTTTGCCGATAGCGCGTATTGCGGATTTCAGCTCTTCCGGATACCGATGAATGGTGTTCCGACGCATACGTTCTGCTCTCGTCAGCAACTCCAGGTTATTCAGGGCTATATGGGCCTTGTTGCCGTCCTTGAAGCACACGCACATGTTTATAGGGACTGGTCCGTGATGCTCCTCCCAAAGCAGTACATGCACGGCTTTCCAGTCAACGGGTGGGTAACCGGTATCGGTGATTTTCTTCTGCTGATAACCGTCAGGAGTTGTGCGCAGGCTGCCAATAGGCAGCCAGTTCCCCGGTTTATTGCCGGCCTTAAACTGCGTCTGAGTCATACGGCCAGAGGAGGGGAGCCCCTTAAGGCCCTTATTCCATGGGACGGATCCCTTGGGAAAGCGGAATTCTGCGCCCAACTTGCCGTCAAGCCGGCCACAGAGACTACTGCGAAGAAACTCGGCGCTTTTGCTCAAGCCCAGCCGTTTGGCTTTGGCATAGACCTGATAGACGCTGAGCCCCAATTCGGCGGCTAGGACCTGAGTCGGTTCATTGGGATAGCGGGCAATGAGCGAGCGCTCTTCTGCCTCACTCCAAACATGGTGTTTGTGAACCGGGGCAAGCCCAAGTTGGGATCTGGCTTGTTCCAGCGCCGCCATGGCCAAAGGTGAAAGCGAATGAGTTCTCATTGGCTCCCTCCATGCCCAAGGGCTCCTTGTGACTGCTGTCCGACACCACGATGCAGCCTGGCATGCTTGCCCTGGTCCCATCCCGCTTGCAAAGAGCGGGTGTCATGACCTTTGGCTTCGATGGGCTTGATAATGGCTAGCGTTAGTTTTGGATGATGCCATTCCAGGTAGGCTTGGATCTCCAGCGCAGTGTTTTCGTCTATCCCACCTGCAAACTGGTTCACCTTAGAGGCGACGGCATTGAGCCAGCCCTCGGCAAACAGTTGGCCGCGGTGACGTTTGGTTTTCAGTTGGCAGCGCTTCTGCTGGGCAACATGAGCTCGTCGGGCTGCGACAAGCTGGTGATGCAGCGTTGAATAGGTGTGAGCTGCCAGATCGGGTGAAATACCTTTCCCCAAGAACTTGAAGGACCAGCCAAGTAGCGGATTGAAATACGCCAAGTGGCTGCAATCGAAGGCTTGGGAACAGATTGAGGCCAGGTTGTGCAGCCAATCCTGCGGTGCCCGACGGGTTTTGGTACCCACAATGGATTCTTCGATTGTATGGGCAGCGACTTCGGTGTGTTCCAAGTTGTACTGATTCATCAAATGGCGAGCTTGACGAAGTGCAATTTCCACTTCGTTTGGGGCAGCGCCTTGTGACTTGGCCAGCGCCATGAGTTTGGCGACCTTGCTGAGGACTTTTTGCTTGTCCATCATTCACCCCCTTCCTGTTGGAGGCGGGGGGAGAGCGCCTCTGACCACAGGCGAAGTGTTTCTTCCTCATCAGCAGAGAGGTGAGTCCGGGCAAGGCAGTCCGCAACCTTCTGTTTCAGGGCATCAAGGCGGTCTTGAACACTTGACCCATCGTCGTAAGCAATCTCTTGCTCAACAGCTTGCACAACGTCATTACGAAGAGAGAGAACCGTGCTTATCCAAAAAGCACTTGGGCTGGTCCAGCCAATGAGCTTTCGAGTTCTGGCAGGCGACAGGTAATCACGGAGCCTGAGATTGAACTCCCTAGGGGAATAACCATTCCTGAAAACGTCTGCTCGATTAAGCGTCAGCGCTGTTTTAAGAATATCTAGAAGAGGGTCCAAAGCCGTTGGCTCAGGAGCAAAGGGTTCTAAATATGTTTCAGCTACCAGGCGTTTGGCTTCGGCATATCGACTTTGCTGACGGCGTTTGGCTTGGTTTTCGTCGCGGCCGCGCTTTTCCTTCGCGTGCTTAATGTTCGAGTTCACTGACTCGATAAGCTTCGCGGCGTCCTGCAAAAGCTGAAGCTGGTCAACGCTCAACTGAGCGCCAATCCGACCGGGTAATTGGTAACCGCTTGTCAGGGCTCGGATTTCTCGTGCGGTTCCACTGAGCTTGGCTTGCAAGCTGCGCAATTGCTGAGCGCTGTAGTACTTGCCAACCTCTAGGATGAGGTTTGCAGTAATACTGCGGGCGTCGGTAATGGAGGGCTTCGCCATTTCAACGACCCTCCCTCACCAAGTTAGCTACCTTTTCCTCGGTCATGGCCTCGAAGCGGTCACGCCATTCTGGAAAAAGCTCAATGGCCAATTGGCGGATCACGACAAGGGCTGCAGGGGATATGCGGTTGGAAGGCTGTCTGTATTCCAAGCGGTGTACTGGGACGCCCAGGGATGAACTGTTACGAAACACCACTGCGGAGGGGACGACGCATTCCAGAACGTTGATTTCGTCATTGTCCTGGAAAATTTCCCGTACCGACTGCTCGATCATTTGCGCGTCGGTGGTTTGGTCGAGATTGTTGACGACGATCCGCACAGGAGGGATTTTCATGCCCAGGCGCCCATAGGCGCGCAGGCCGTCCAGCATCTGCATGGATCCCCGGCTGAACTCCCGTGCAGCGAGCATATTGGGCGGAAGTGGGGATATGACCAAATCAGAGGCTAGGACCACCATTTCGAGCATTGCCGACCTGGCGCCTTGGGTGTCAATCAGTACCAGGTCGAAATGATCTTTGAAGCCCGGCATCAGGTTGGCGAGTCGCAACCGTCCGTCAGGTGCTTGCAGGATCAGGCTGTTCAGTTGGTTGTTGATGTCGTTGGAAATGACAAGCGACAGGTTTGGTATCGTGGTGCTGGATATGATCTTGGCTGATTCGGTGATATTGAATGCCAGCAGGTCGTAGATGCCTCCTTGAGCTTCATCGACCAATTGGTAATACGAGGAGAGCGAAGGCTGTGCAGGATCTAGGTCGATCATGAGCACGCGCAGGCCTGCATCCGCACAAAAAGCGCCGAGGTTGGCCTCGATGGTAGTTTTGCCTACGCCGCCTTTGGTCGAAACGACCGCAGAGATTTTCATGGTTTGGAGCCTCTAATGTGGGTTCATTAGAGGCTGCGAGGCCACGGAAACAGCTATGTGTAGCGAACACGATCCTGGGCTATGAAGCACTAAAACCAATTGTCTTTTAACCAATTGGTCGTAGGTTCGAATCCCACACGACCCACCATTTTTGAAACCAGTTAACGCTGGGATCAGATCTTAAGATCAGAGGCCAAAAGCACTGATCGAATAAGGCGACTGAAAGGTCGCCTTTTTATTACCGGGGTATAGCGCAGTCCGGTAGCGCGCCTGCTTTGGGAGCAGGATGTCGGGAGTTCGAATCCCCCTACCCCGACCATGTTAAAAATCCTCGTATCGAAAGATACGGGGATTTTTTTTGTGCGCGCAAAAACTCAAAAGTTTGGCTGGTCACATGTGAAGAGGGGGCTTGCTCTCATATCGAGCAAGCCCCCTCTGGCCTTACTGTCAGTGCAACTTGAGCCTCGGCTCCGTCCCACGTCCGATCCTGCTGCCCAACATCAGCATTGCCGTGCGGAACACGCCGTACAGCGCCATCTGGTGCATACGGTAGAGCGATACATAGAACATCCGCGCCAGCCAACCCTCCAGCATCACACTGCCAGTCAGGTTACCCATCAGGTTACCCACCGCCGAGAATCGCGACAGCGAGATCAGCGAGCCGTAGTCGGTGTACTTGTACGTCGGCAATTGTTTGCCTTCGATCCGAAGCTTGAGGGATTTGGCCAACAGCGACGCTTGCTGATGCGCGGCCTGGGCCCGTGGCGGGACGTTACGGTCAGTGCCCGGCTGCGGGCAGGCCGCGCAATCCCCAAAAGCGAAAATGTTTTCGTCGCGGGTGGTTTGCAGCGTCGGCAGCACTTGGAGTTGATTGATGCGATTGGTTTCCAGGCCGTCGATGTCCTTGAGGAAGCCCGGCGCGCGAATCCCGGCAGCCCACACCTTCAGGCTGGCCGGAATCACCTGACCGCTGCTGGTGATCAGCGCATCAGCCGTTACTTCGCTGACCGCCGAATTCGTGAGCACCGTCACTCCCAGTTTTTCCAGGGTTTTATGTACCGGGCCGCCAATGCGCTCCGGCAGGGCGGGCAGTACTCGTGGACCGGCTTCGATCAACGTGATGTGCATGTTCTCTGGCTTGATCCGGTCCAGGCCATAGGCCGCCAGTTCATGGGCGGCGTTATGCAGTTCTGCGGCCAGCTCTACACCGGTCGCACCGGCGCCGACGATGGCGACGCTGATTTTTTCCACCACATCGGTCTGCCCGGCATGGGCGCGCAGGTAGTGGTTGAGCAATTGTTGGTGAAAGCGCTCGGCCTGTTTGCGGGTATCGAGGAACAGGCAGTGTTGCGCCGCGCCTTCGGTGCCGAAATCGTTGGTGGTGCTGCCGACGGCGATCACCAGGCTGTCATAGCCCAACACGCGCGCAGGGACCAATTCGCGGCCTTCTTCGTCGAGGGTGGCGGCCAATTGGATTTTCTGCTGCTCACGGTCGAGCCCGCTCATGCGCCCCAGCTGGAACTCGAAGTGGTTCCATTTCGCCTGGGCGACATAATTGAGTTCATCTTCCGAAGAGTTCAGAGAACCGGCAGCCACTTCATGCAGCAGGGGTTTCCAGATATGGGTCAGGTTGGTATCGACCAACGTGATGTTGGCGGTACCGCGCTTGCCCAGAGTCTTACCCAGGCGGGTAGCCAACTCCAGGCCGCCGGCGCCGCCGCCGACGATAATAATACGATGGGTCATGGGGATATCTCGCAAGGCTAAAAGAAATCGGTGCGGTTACCCCCGCGAGCGCCAGGCAGCTCATAGCGTCAGGTAACTCAAAAGACGGCTCAGCAGCCCGAGCCCGATCACTGCGACCAGCACCACACAGAGGAGCAGCCAGGGCCTGAAAGGCTTGCGCTCGACTCTGTGCTGGGAGAGTTGCAGGTATTCTTCGACACGTTGTTGGTCTTCGGGTTTCAGGCGGCTGGTCATAAAGGCCTCGTCAGGTAGACGTTGCAAAGGGGCGCCACGTTACAGGGCGGGGATCAGAGGCTGATGCCCACGTCGAACACTATGCTGCGGCCCAGATTGTTGCGCAAGAAATCCGGCGCATCGGGGTGCGCGAACAGCACTCGGGCAAAGGTCGGCCCCACCAGCGACAGCGAGCGCCAGCCTTGGCGCAGGTATTCGGTCGGCGGAGGGAAGTGACTGTTAAGGTCGAGCACTTCGCGCTTGAGACTGGCGAAGGCGACGATATCCAATTCGCCCAAATCCATCCCGCGCTCTTTGTAGTTATGCGCCTTTTTGCGCAGCGTCGGCGCCAGGCGCAGCAGGAACTCATGGGCGGGGATGCGCCGTGGCTTGGCTTCGCGGCGCACCAGTTGGCTCAGGGAAAACGCGCTGCGTCGACGCAGTAACTCATCGCGCCATTCGTCGTTCAGGCGCCGCCCCTCGTCCAGTACGAAAAACACTTCGAAGCTTGCATCGCGAAACAGCACGTCCGGCGGCTCTTGGCCGGCGGCGTGGAACTCTTCGGCGCGATAGGGCACATTCAGGCCTTGCAACAGGCGCTGGCACACCCAACGCTCACGCTCCCATTTGCGGGCATTGGACAGGAAAGCATTGGCTTGTTCGGCCGCTACGGTGAGCAGGCGCAAGTAATCTGAGTCATCCATGCTTGCAGCTTAGCGTTCAAATGATGACCACAGGAAGTCCCGGTGCGAAAGGTCGGTGTAGACTGGCGGCTCTATCGATCAAGCGAGCATGAGGAGTGCGCAGTGAAGTTATTCGTAGTGCTGTTCCTGGGTCTTTTGCCGTTATGGGCCCAGGCCGTCGAAGTCGGCGAGCGCCTCGCGCCCTGGACACTGCTGGATCAGTTCGATCAGGCCTATACCCTGGATGACCAGGCGCAAATCTTGTTGGTGGCCCGCAGCATGGACGCCGCCAAAATCGTCGACGGCGCGCTGCAAGGTCAGCCCAAGGGCTATCTGGAGGCCCGTCACGGGGTATTTGTCGCCGACATTCAGCGCATGCCGCGATTGGTCGCCAGACTGTTCGCGGTACCTGCCATGCAGTCGTACAGCTACCGGGTCATGCTGGACCGGGATGCGCGCATCGCGCCGCGCTACCCGGGAGCTGTGGACAAAGTGCTGTGGCTGCAATTGGAGAGCGGCAAGTTGATTGCGCAGCATGAATACGGCTCCGCGGCTGAACTGCGCCAGGCCCTGGAGCAGGTGAAACCGTGATCAGCGCCGGCGTGCTGACAGCGCCCACCCTCGGCATCGGCTGGCTGCTGTATGCGCCGGTGCTGGCGTGGGCGGTGCTGCGTTCGCCGTGGGTTGAGTTGTTTGCCGACCGACGGCGCCAGCATTTGCTGTTCGGCACCGTGTTTGCGCTGTTTATGCTGTGGTTGGTCCGGCGCGATTTCGATACCGGCGTTTCCTATCACTTCATTGGCATGACAGCCGTAACCCTGCTGCTGGACTGGCCGCTGGCGATTGTCGGTGGTTTTGTCGCACAACTTGGTCTGATGATGCTGGGCCGTCAAGACCTGGCCGCCATCGGCATCAATGGTCTTTTGTTGATTGTGCTGCCGGTACTGATCACGGAAGGCGTCGCACTGCGGGTAGAGCGCGCGCAGCCGCGCAATCCGTTTGTGTATATCTTCTGTTCAGGGTTTCTGGCAGCAGCGCTGGCGGCATTGGCGTGCCTACTACTGGGGCTGGGACTGTTGTGGTTCGACGGTCTTTTCGCCATGCCGGAATGGTTGGAAGACTTCATCGGTTACCTGTGGCTGATCATCTTCCCCGAAGCCTTTATCAATGGCACGGTGATCAGCGCTCTGGTGGTGTTTTGTCCGGAATGGCTGGAAACCTTCAATCGCACACGCTACCTCTCGGCGCCCTGGAAGGACGACGATTCGCTGCGTTGATCCAAATCAAACACCCTGTGTCACGGCAGGCCCATGCTCTGGGAAATTTTCCAGGAGTGCGGATCATGAGTGTGTATGAGTGGGCACGGCAGGAACTTCGCAGAAGCCAGGACGCGGCACAGGAGATCGGTTTCGATCCGGGCCTGACCCTGCGTGCCATGCTGAGCGCCGTCGTGCAGCAAAGCAAGGGCGTGCGCAGTTTCGAAGACCTGGCCGACGAGCTGCAGTACCTGGCAGAAAACCTCGACGACCAGCAGGAATACGCCTTTATGCGCCCTTAGTGGCGGGGTGGGAGGTCTTCGGAGAACAGTTCGTCTTCGGCATCCGGGGCCACGGGGATCTTGTGTTCTTCGGCGGCCCAGGCCCCCAGGTCGATCAATTTGCAACGGTCCGAGCAGAATGGCCGGTTGGGGTTGGTCGCTTTCCATTCCACGGGTGCGCCGCAGGTTGGGCAGTCGACGGTCAAGGGTTGGCTCATGATCGGCCTCCACGCAAAGTAAGGTAAAAGTGGTGCAGTCGCTCGACTTCGCTGTGCAGCCAGGCGAGGTCTCTGTCATTGACCAGTACGTCGTCGGCATGGTTCAGGCGGTCTTCGCGGCTGGATTGGGCCTTGAGAATGGCCTGCACCTGCTGCTCGCTGATGCCGTCGCGCTGCAGGGTACGCTCAATCTGCAGCGATTGCGGCACGTCGATCACCAGAATGCGTTGGGTCATGCTGTACTGACCAGACTCGATCAGCAGCGGTGACACCAGAATCGCGTAAGGCGAGCGCGCCCGTGCCAGGTGGCTGCGAATTTCTTCGGCAATCAAAGGATGCAACAGCGCTTCAAGCCAGCGGCGTTCCTCGGGCACTTCAAAGATCAGTTTGCGCAGTGCGCTACGG
Organism: Pseudomonas sp. S4_EA_1b; assembly: GCF_016307435.1. NCBI lineage: Bacteria > Pseudomonadati > Pseudomonadota > Gammaproteobacteria > Pseudomonadales > Pseudomonadaceae > Pseudomonas > Pseudomonas sp. S4_EA_1b. The sequence goes on from NZ_JAEILC010000098.1 coordinate 15,586, forward strand.
TCCAATTGGCCGTCGGGCAACAGCACGCGATCGCCAAAGTGTTCGGCGATGCGCGCCAGCGAGGGACGGCCTGGCTCGACCACCCAGCGTGCGGCGTGGTCGGCGTCCACCGCATCGATTCCGAGATCGATAAAGTGTTGGGCTGCCGCGCTTTTGCCACTGCCGATGCCGCCGGTCAGGCCGAGTATCCACGGGGTTGGAACAGAAGAAGTGCTCATTGGAAACCGACAGACTGCAAATAGAAGTCGGTTATTTGACCACCCCAGAGCAATGCAATCCAGCCGGCAATCGCCAGATAGGGCCCAAATGGCATTGGCGTGGACACCTGGGCCTTGCGCACGCGCATCAGTATCAACCCGGCAAATACCCCAACCAGTGACGCCATCAAGAGGGTCATCGGCACGATCTGCCAACCGCCCCAGGCCCCGAGCAGGGCCAGGAGTTTGAAGTCGCCGTAGCCCATGCCGTCCTTGCCAGTGACCAACTTGAACAGCCAGAACACCGACCATAGGCTCATGTATCCGGCCACCGCTCCCCATACGGCGTCGGGCAACGGCACCAGCAGTGCAAAGCTGTTGACGATCAGACCCAGCCACATAAGCGGCAGTACCAGCACATCCGGCAGTAACTGGTGGTCGGCGTCGATCAGGCTCATCGCCAGCAAGCCCCAAGTCAGCAGCAATACTGCCCCGGCTTGCCAACCAACGCCGAAGTGCCAGGCCACGATCGCCGACAACAATCCGCAGGCAAGTTCGGTGAATGGGTAGCGCAGGCTGATCCTTGCCTTGCAGTGAGCGCAGCGGCCCTTGAGGACCAGATAGCTGAGCAGCGGAATATTTTCCCAGGGGCGGATCCCATGATCGCACTGAGGGCAGCAGGAATTTGGGCGCATCAGGTTGTAGGTCGGCCCGACGGGTTCGGCCGGTAAGCCAAGTACTTCATGGGCCTGGGCACGCCACTCCCGTGCAAGCATCTTCGGCAGGCGCCACACCAGCACATTGAGGAAACTGCCCACGATCAGCCCCAGCACCGAAGCCAGGGCGACAAAGGCCCATGGGGATTCATTCAGCAGTAGGATCAAAATGCGCTCCCCAGTTGGAAGATTGGTAAGTACATGGCAATGACCAACGACCCGACGATGCCTCCCAGCACGACCATGATCAGCGGCTCCATCAGGCTGGTGAGGTGATCGACCTGGTTATCCACTTCGGTTTCGTAGTGGCTGGCGACTTTTTCCAGCATGAAGTCCAGCGTGCCGGATTCTTCGCCGATTGCCGTCATCTGAATCGCCATCCCTGGAAACAGACCACTGGTGGCCATGGCGTGATTCAACGGCATACCTGTGGATACGTCGCGACGCATATGCTCGATTGCCTGTTTGTAGGGGGCGGAGCCCGCGGCACCCGCCACTGAATCCAGGGCCTGCACCAGCGGAACCCCTGCCGCGAAGGTGGTTGAAAGCGTACGGGCGTAGCGGGCCACGGCTGATTTTTGCAGCAGTTTGCCTGCCAGCGGTGCTTTCAACAAACCGGCGTCCAGCCAATGGCGAAAGATTGGCGATTTTCGACAGGCCTGACGCAGGCCAATAACCCCCACACCAAGCCCCAGCGCGACGATCCACCAGGCATGTTGCATGAACTCCGACAGAGCGATAACTGCGAGGGTGAAGCCCGGCAGCTTACCGTTCACTTCGGCGAACAGGCTCTGGAACTGCGGCACCACATGCACCAGCAGCACGCCAGTGACAAGCCCGGCCACGATCACGACCGCGATGGGGTAGGTCATGGCTTTTTTGATCCTGGCTTTGAGCTGTTCGCTCTTTTCGCGATGAACCGCCAGGCGCTCCAGCAGCGTCTCAAGCGCGCCGGCCTGTTCGCCGGCCGCTACCAAATGGCAGTACAGCTCATCGAAATAACGCGGTTGACTGCGTAACGCTTCAGTCAGGGTGGTGCCGGCGGCGACCTGTTGTCTCAGGCTTTGCAGCAGTTCACCCACAGGCGGCTTCTCGACACCTTCGCTGATCAGATCGAAGGCTTGCAGCAGGGGAATGCCGGCCTTCAGCAACGTGGCCAACTGGCGGGTGAACAAGGTTATGTCGGCGGCTTTGATCGGCGCGGCAAGGCCTGGCAGCCGTGGAATTGACTTGCGCACACGGTCGGGGCGGATGCCTTGTTGGCGCAGTTGCGCCTTGACCACGGCAGGGCTGCGTCCGGTGCTTTGGCCGGACACCTTGCGGCCTTTGCGGTTGATGCCTTCCCAGGTGTAGAGCGTTACAGCGTTGTTCATGTCACGGTTCCGCGCGCAGGTCGTTGAAGTTTTTCAAAGCTTAGTCACGGGCTGAAGGCGGGCAGGCTGTGGTGGTGGATAAAATGTCAGAATGTGCGTCATGCAGGCGATTGACCACCGGCGGATGAGTACACTGGCGCCGCTGCACAACGCGGGGCGCAGGAAGCGCCTTGTCATGAGTTCTATTCTGGAGAGTGAGAGTGATGCGTCAGAAAGGTTTTACCTTGATCGAGTTGTTGATCGTCGTGGCAATCATCGGCATTTTGGCCACCATTGGCCTGCCCATGTACACCACCCATCAAGCCAAGGCCAAGTTCACCGCCGGCCTGGCTGAAATCAGCGCATTGAAGGCCGGGTACGAAGACACCCTCAATCAGGGCACCGTACCTACCCTGGCATTGATCGGCGGCACCAGCCCTACCGCCAATTGCAAAATCGAGGTGACAGGGGACGTTAAAACGGGCGCGGGCGATATCCGTTGCGAGATCCTCGATGCACCGGCGCCCGTACTGGGCAAGAGCATTGTGCTGACACGCAACGCCACCAGCGGCTGGACCTGCACCACCACGGCCGAGGCCAAATACGCCGGCAAGGGCTGCGGAGCCGGCGGCGCTTAGCGGTGCCTGTACCCACAAGGACGTTGAGGTAACCGATGGTGTTATCCGTACAGCAGCGCGGCAGTATTTTCCTGGTGGTGACGGTGTGCCTGTTGGTGGTGGGGATTTGTGCACCGTTCAGTGGGCACGATCTACAGCGGGTCATGCAGATTGCCATCGGGTTTTGTGCGGTGCTGTACGGAAGCTCGATTACCCCGACCGAGCCCTGGGTGGATCGCCAGACGGCATGGGGGCTGGCGCTCATCGTGGGATTGGGCCTGGCGTCTTCGCTGCTGGCCCATCAGCCGCTTTGGGCGCTGACCGAGATGGCGCTGTTCGTCAGCTGCGCGGCAATCGCGTTAGCTTTTGCATCGCTGCGCCGTCACGGCGGCGAGCCTTTGGATCGTGTGCTGCTGCTGATCGTGGTGTTGCTGTGCCTGATCAAAACCCTCCAGTACCTGTACGCCGGCGTGCTTGCGTTCGCCAGCGGCGGGCACACGATGAACCCTGATCTGCTGTTATCCAGCTTTTCCAACAAGCGCTTTTATGGCCAGTTCCAGACATTCACGCTGCCGCTGTTGGCATTGCCTTTGCTGTTACCCACAGTCTCTCGCTCATTGCGGGGGATGGCATTTGCGTTGCTATGCGCCTGGTGGTTGATCGCGATCAGCGGCGGTACACGCGGCACCTGGCTCGGCATGGCAGTGGCGGGCATGGTCGTGGCACTGATCGGGCCATGGGGGCGGCGTTGGTTGGGTTGGCAATTGGCGGGGATGCTGAGCGGCTTGTGGATCTACTGGCTGGTGTTTACGGTGCTGGCGACCTACCTGGGAATCGACACCTCCAATGACGCCAGCGAGCGCCTCACCACTTCGCTGTCGGGGCGCGGCCCGATCTGGTGGCAGGGTTGGCACATGCTGACTGAGCGGCCGTGGTTAGGCTTCGGACCGATGCACTTTGCCGATATTGCCAACAAAGTTGCCGCCCATCCGCATCAGGCTGTTTTGCAGTGGGCCAGCGAATGGGGCGTGCCGTCGACATTGTGCGTGGCGTTTTTGGCGGCGCGCAGTGGCTGGGCCACGATTGTCGTGCTGCGTGAGCGCGCGCAGTTCAGCGAGCGTGCGGATCTACTGCGCTTATGTCTGTTCGCTGCGTTGGTCGGTGCGCTGACGCAGTCCATGGTCGACGGTGTGCTGGTGATGCCCACGTCCCAGGTTTGGCTTGCGCTGGTAGTGGGCTGGCTGATGGCGCTGCACCCTTGGCGCACACCTGTAACGGCGTCATGGCCGTTGGCCTGGCGCGCATGGAAGCTGTTGAGCGCGTTGGCCATTGCATTGCTGGTATCTGTCGCGCTGCGCGATGTGCCCCATATCAAGCAGGCCCAGCGACAGTACCTCGACACCCTGGGCAGCTACTTGCAACCGCGTTTCTGGGCGCAGGGTGTTATCGCCCGCTGAAGGCCGCGAGTTGCCGGACGCCGGATGCGGTGCTAGCTTTAGTCCACCGCCCGTGTAGCTCAGCCGGTAGAGCAGCGCACTCGTAACGCGAAGGTCGCAGGTTCGATTCCTGTCTCGGGCACAAAGGCAACACTGTTTCAAAGGCAATGTTTTCAGCTGATCCCAGAATGGTTCTGAAGGCCAGACGAGCCGGCATTCGTGCCTGTTCTTTTGTATCTGCGCAACCTGATGTCCCAGATGCATCCCCATTCCTCGATCTAAGAGAACACCATGACCACGACTGAAATGACCCAGGAAGCCCGGCACGAAGCAGCTCTTGAGCACTACCTCAAGGAATCGCCGCAGCTTAAAGAAGAGATCAAGGACCTGAGCGCCGATGATCAGCGCGACCAGATTCAGTGGGCATTCGAGGACGAGGCCGAAAGCCAGGGCCTCCAACCTTGGGAACTGACCCTCAAGTACACCTCGACACCGGAAGAGTTCGAAGCGCAACGGCTGGTCCTGCATAAGGAAGCGGCCGAGGTGCTGGGTGTGGATTGGGATGAGTATTGCGAGATGAATAACCTGGTGGTTTAGAACAGAGCGGCAAGCTGCAAGGGGCCACTCGGCTTCCTTGCAGCGTCACGCTGACCGCTTGCCGCTTTTCAGAGGCTGAGCCTCATCGACAGGTCCACCGCCTTCACGTCCTTGGTCATCGCGCCGATGGAGATGTAGTCCACCCCGGTCTCGGCAATGGGCAGCAGGGTGGTTTCATTGATGCCGCCGCTGGCTTCCAGCTTCGCCTTGCCGCCGTTCAGGCGCACGGCTTCGCGCATGTCGTCGAGGCTCAACTCATCGAGCATGATGATGTCGGCGCCCGCCGCTAATGCTTCGCGCAGTTCCTCCAGACTCTCCACTTCGATTTCCACGGGCTTGCCGGGAGCGATCTTGTGCGCCGCCGTGATGGCCTGTGCAATGCCGCCGCAGGCAGCGATGTGGTTTTCCTTGATCAGGAACGCGTCGTACAGACCGATGCGATGGTTGTGACAGCCGCCGCACGTCACCGCGTACTTCTGTGCCAGGCGCAGGCCCGGCAGAGTTTTGCGGGTGTCCAGCAATTTGACTTGAGTGCCGGCAACGAAGTCCGCCAGGTACTTCGCGCGTGTGGCGACGCCGGACAGCATCTGCAAAAAATTCAGCGCACTGCGCTCGCCGCTGAGCAGCGAGCGCGCCGGGCCTTCGAGGTGAAAAAGCGCTTGATTGGGGCTGACGCGTTCGCCATCGGCCACCTGCCAGTGCACGGCGACCCGAGGGTCCAACTGCCGGAACACCGCGTCCACCCACGCCGTGCCGGCGATCACGGCGTCATCGCGGGTAATGATGGTGGCCTTGGCCAGTCGTTCGGCCGGGATCAATTGCGCGGTAATGTCGCCGCTGCCGATGTCCTCCAGCAGTGCGCGGCGCACATTGGCTTCGATTTCGGCGGTGAGGTCGGCAAGACGGAGATTCGGCATAACAGGCTCCACAAACAAAGTGCGTCGATTATAGGGGCTGTGTGACTGGGAACCCAGCCACCCGCTCATTTGTGCGCAAATCACAGAGGGCGCTGGCGCTTGCCCCCCGGTTTGCAAGATAATCTTGCGCCTTGCAATTGGCGTCATAGCTTTGACGTCTGCTGGCGTGCAGTTATCCACAGGGTTCGATGCGGCCTATCGATGATTGTCGCCCAACTCAATACCGCCGTTTCAGGAGGCCAGGATGCACAATGACGGAAAGGTGGTGCCGATTAATAAAGCGCATGCCACGCCATCGCCGCTGGCCCGCCTGCCGGTTGTGTTGCTGCAAGTCCGCGACAAGGCGGCGCAGCAGCTGCAGCAAGGCTTGCAGGAACTCTTCGATAACGCCGACGACACGCTGTTTGAAATGGCCGACAAGGCCCGCAGCACCGTCGATCACCATATTTTCTTTGAAGCCATGCGCGACCTGCGCCTCAAGCGCAAGAACTTCGAGCGTGTATTCATGGAGCGCCTGTTTGCCGCTTTTGCCGGCCTGGGCGACACCGGGCGCAGGGAGCTGCAGTTGGTGCCAGTGGTTTCCTACGATGCGGCACCCGGTTCGTCCCATGACGCACTGGAAAAAACCGTGGCGCTCGAAGCCATGCTGGGCCGCGTCCGGCATCGCGATGGACTGGCACTGTCGCAGCTCACTGCGCGGCTGAGTGCGGTACTGGGCAATGCCCAGGATGAGCGTGAGAACCCCCTGGGCCCGGCGCTGCTGTGCGAATTTTTCTTGCAGGCGGGGCGCAGCCTGGGCGTGGAGATTCGCGTCAAACTGATCATGCTCAAGCTATTCGAGAAGTATGTCCTCAGCGATGCCGATCAACTCTACGCCGAAGCCAATCAATTGTTGGTCGCCACGGGGGTGTTGCCGGAGCTCAAGACCGTGCCTTCGCGCCGTGCCGGTGGGCGGGCCGCCCGTGAACGCTCGCGCGAAGACGCATTGCCGAGCACCGATCAACCCCTCGACGAAAACGGCCAGCAAGCCTTTGCGGCGCTGCAAGCCTTGCTCAAACCCGTGCGCGGTAGCGTGACGCCGACCCTCGAAGCCAGCGCCGAACCCCAGCCTATCGCCACGCGGGACCTGCTGCGCCTGTTGTCCCATTTGCAGCAGTACGTGCCGACGCCGGACGCCGAGGACGATTTCGACCTGTGCAACCAGCTGGAGCAATTGCTCACCCGCGTCAGTGTCAAGAGCGGCAAGTCACGGGTGGTGGAGGAGGCCGATGAAGACGTCATCAATCTGATCGCCCTGCTGTTCGAATTTATCCTCAACGACCCTACCGTCCCGGACGCTTTCAAAGCGCTGATCGCGCGCCTGCAAATCCCAATGCTCAAAGTGGCGGTGCTGGACAAGAGTCTTTTCAGCCATGCCGGCCACCCGGCGCGGCGCCTGCTGAACGAAATCGCTGCGATGGCCTTGGGCTGCAACCTGTGCGATGACTACCCGCGTGACCCTTTGTACCTGCGCATCGAGCAGGTGGTGCAGCGTTTGCTCAATGAGTTTGTCGAAGATCCGGCGATTTTTGCCCAATTGCTCGCTGAGTTCAGCGCGTTCGCCGCCGATGAGTGTCGCCGCAGCGAGTTGCTCGAACAGCACACCCGCGATGCCGAAGAAGGCCGAGTGCGCACCGAGGCGGCCCGTCAGCGGGTGGCCGAGGTGCTCAATAGGCGGCTGCTGGGCAAAGTGTTGCCCCTCGCCGTGGTGCAGTTTCTGCAACAGGCCTGGAGCCAGGTGCTGTTGTTGGCCAGCCTCAAGCACGGAGAGGAGTCGGTGCAATGGCAATCGGCGCTGCGCACCATGGACGAACTGATCTGGAGCGTCGGCCTGCAGGAAGACACCGAGGCCGGGCGGCGCTTGCTGGAGCATTTGCCCGGCTTGCTCAAGGCGCTGCGCGACGGTTTGACCAGCGCGGCGTTCGACCCTCTCAGCACCCGAGAATTTTTCGTCCGCCTCCAGGCTATGCATGTGCAGCCGGCGGACGGTGTCGACGAGCTGATCGAAGTACGCGAGCCTTTGGTATTCAGCGAGCTGCCGCCGGACTCCGCGCTCGACCTGGCGCCCAACGATCCCGACCTGCTCAAGGTTCATCAATTGCGGGTCGGCGCTTGGGTCATGTTCCAGCAGGATGGCGCCTTTACCCAGCGCTGCAAGCTCGCGGCGATCATGGCCCCGGCCAACACGTATGTGTTCGTCAGCCGCACGGGGCTCAAGGTGCTGGAAAAAAGCGTCGGCCAGCTGGCGCTGGCGTTTAAGCAGGGCGTCTTGCAGGTTCTGGACGACAGCCCGCTGTTCGAGCGTGCATTGGCTGCCGTAGTGAGTAAGCTGCGGCAACTCAATCACGGCAAGTGATCGCAACCTCGGGGTCGAACGCGGCATACTGGTCACCTGTTGCCCCATTCAAGGAACCTGTATGCAGTTGGACCCCGCCAGCGGTTGGTGCCAGGGCATTCGTCATTGCCCTTCGCCCAACTTCAATCAGCGCCCCGCAGGCGAAATCTCACTGCTGGTGGTGCACAACATCAGCTTGCCACCGGCGCAGTTCGCCACTGGCAAAGTGCAGGCGTTTTTCCAGAATCGCCTGGATGTCACGGAACATCCTTACTTTGAAGGGATTGCCGACCTACGGGTATCTGCGCATTTTCTGATTGAGCGCGACGGGACGGTGACGCAGTTTGTGTCCTGCCTTGACCGGGCCTGGCACGCCGGTGTTTCGCAGTTCGAGGGGCGGGAAACCTGCAACGATTTTTCCCTGGGCATTGAACTGGAAGGCACGGACGAGCTGCCGTTCACCGATGCCCAGTACCGTGCACTGATCGACCTGACCCGCCAATTGCAGGCGGCTTACCCTGATATCACCCCGCAACGCATTTGTGGCCACAGCGATATCGCGCCGGGACGCAAGACCGACCCCGGCCCCGCTTTTGATTGGAAGCGCTTTCGCAGCGCCCTGCAGGATGGAGGACACACCTGATGAGTTTCCTGGTACTGGTGTTGGCGGTCTGGATCGAGAAGTTTTCGGCCCTGCGTCATCGGTTGCAGCGCGATGGCGGCTGGCTGCGCGAGCTGGCCAAACTGGAATCGAGCCCACGTATGGCGCAGCGGCCTTGGTTGATTCTGACCTTGTTAGTGTTACTGCCGGTGGCATTGCTGGCGCTGTTGCTGCTGGTACTGGAACCGGTGGCCTATGGCTTACTGGCGCTGCCGGTGCACCTGCTGGTGGTGATCTACAGCCTGGGCCGTGGCGATCTGCTGGCTGATCTGGGCCCGTTCCGCGATGCCTGGCGACGCGGCGACTTGCAGGCCGCCGAGCACGTCGCCGAGCGCGACCTCAAGCTGGGCGCCGACAGCGGCGAGCAACTGCTCGATCGGGTACAGGGCCACCTGTTATGGCAGGCCTACCAGAGCTTTTTTGCGGTGATTTTCTGGTATTTCCTGCTGGGCCCGGTCGCTGCCCTGGCTTATCGCCTGTTGGCGTTGGCCAGCGAACACAGCCAGAACCCGCTGGTCGCCGAGCGCGCCGGGCAAATGCGCCACGCCTTCGACTGGTTGCCGGTACGCCTACTGGCCGCCAGTTTTGCCTTGGTGGGCAACTTTGTCGCGGTCAGCCGGGTCATGCTGCACGAGCTACTGAGCTGGGACATCAGCGCGGCCCAACTGGTGGATAAAGTCGGTCTGGCCGCCGCCGAGATACCGGCGCCGGCAGTGGGGGCCGACGGTATCAACAGCCTTGACCGCCTATGGGAACTGCTGCTGCGCGCGGCTGTGCTGTGGTATGCCGGGTTCGCCATCTGGACGGTGTTGCCGTAAAGCGCAGACCGCGTTACGTGGGAGCCCCTTCGGCTCCCACTGGCTGTTAACCTTAAGTTACAAAACTCCCTTTCAAATTGAGCTATACAGACAGAGCGCCAAATAGTGGCTTTCTGCCGCCGCCCTGCGCCCTCAATAAAAATAAAACAAAAAGGGAGTTCACCTGTGAAGAGCTTGCTCTATCCCGCCGTCGCGCTGATGAACCGCCTGAGCTTCGGCCTGAAGTTCAGCCTGATCAGTGTGTTGTTCCTGTTGCCGATGCTGGTCACCAACTATTTCCTGGTGCGCGATTCGTGGCGCGAATTCCAGGGCACCCGCGTCGAACTGCAAAGCCTCGACGTGCTCGGCAGCAGCCTGGCCCTGCGCCGTGACCTGGAAACCCTGAATAATCAGGTACAAATCAACGCCACTCTGGGCCAGTCGGGTAAGGCGGGCGACCTGGAAGGCAAGATCAGCGCCTTGGAGCAGAGCGTACTGAGCCGCTTGCAGGGCTTTACCGCGATGGCCACAGACCCCGAGCAAATCGCGGTGTTCGAGGCCAAGCGCGACGAATTGATCGGCGCGTTCAAGGCCCAGCAACAGGAAACTTCGCTGCTGAGTAAAAGCGCATTGATCGGCAAGCTGCTGAACAAGGCGCAGATGCTCGGCCAGATCGTCGCCAGTCAATCGGGCTTGAGCCGCGACCCCCAAAGCGATCTGCGCCAGCTGACTGAGTTGATCACCAGCGTTACGCCGCAGGTGACCCAAACACTGGGAGAAGGGCGGGCCATGGGCGCCTATTCGCTGGGGCAGGGGTTTCTCAACTCATCGTCCAGCACGCGCTTTGACGAACTGCTGCAGCAACTGGAAAAACTCCACGGCGAATATGGCTTGAAACTGCAGGATGCGCTGGGCTCCAGCAGTGCCGCGCACACGGCGCTCGACGGTCTGGCCAAGGCCAGTAACGCCAGCCTCAAGCAAGGCAGTGAGCTATTCGAAGAGCAGGTGGTCATGGCCGAGACCCTCGATGCGCCCTGGCAGACGTTCTACGATGCGGTCAGCCAGTTGATGGCCCAGACCTATCAACTCGATGAGGCCACCCTGGGGTTTCTTGAGCAACAGTTGCAGCATCGCCTGACGCAGAACCGCCTGCACATGGTGGTGCTGGTGTCGGCGCTGACCGCCGTGTTTTTGCTGATCTTCTACCTCTACGCCGGTTTCTATGCCTCCACGCGCACCACATTGCGACATCTGGGCACGATGATGGACAAGGTGGCGGCCGGTGATATGACCGTCTCCTTCGTGGCGCGCAGCCGCGATGAACTGGGTGACCTGGGTCAGGTGTTCAACGGCACCGTGGCGAAAATCCACGATCTGATCGAGCGCGTCGGGCACACCGTCAACCAGGTCGAGCAGCAGGCCGGTCAGGTGGAAACGGTCTCGGCGCAGAGTAACCAGGCCGTCTGCGGCCAGCGTACACAGATCGAACAGGTGGCGACGGCCATGAACCAGATGTCGTCCACCGCCCAGGAGGTGGCCCGCAACGCCGCTGCAGCCGTGAGCAGCGCCCACAGCGTCAACCAGGAGACCGTCAGCGGTCGCGGCCTGGTGCAATCCCAACAGGGCAGCATCGCGCGGTTGGCGTCGGAGATCGACCAGTCGGTACGGGTGATCAACCAATTGGCCACCGACAGCCAGGCCATCAGCACGGTGTTAGAAGTGATCAAAAGCATCGCTGAGCAAACCAACCTGCTGGCGCTCAATGCCGCGATTGAGGCGGCGCGGGCCGGTGAGCAGGGGCGCGGTTTTGCGGTAGTAGCGGATGAGGTACGTACCCTCGCGCGGCGCACGCAGCAGTCCACCGAAGAGATCGAGCAGATGATCAGTCGCTTGCACAGCGGTGTGGACGCGGCGGTCAAGGCCATGGGCAGCAGCCATGAAATGGCCAATGGCACGGTCGGGCAGTCGGAACAGGTCCAGCAGGCGTTGGAGAATATCCTCGGTGCCGTCGGCATGATCGTGGATCAGAACCAACAGATTGCGGCAGCCGTGGAACAGCAGACCGCCGTGGCCCACGATATCGACCAGAACATCGTCGAAATCAATCGCGCCGGCGAGCATGCCGCCGACGGTGCGCAGCAGACCGCTGCGGCCAGTCAACGCTTGTCATTGCAGGTGGTGGAGTTGAAACAGCTGATCGGCGCCTTCCGCGTGTAAGGCGTAGGCGTAGGACTAAAGCGTTAACGGGTGTGGTGTGCGTCTGAATTTTCCGGGGTGTCTTTTCTGGCCGCGTAGATGAGTGAGAATTTATTTCATTCAAACCGGGAGCCGGGGAGGCACCACGATGACCGCTGCACTCGGCATCAAAGGGCAATGCGCCCATTGCGATATCACCTTTGAACTCAAGCCTTGGCAATTGAATGCCATCGCCATCGAAGAGCCCTTCGACTGCCCGTATTGCCACCGGGAGCTTGAACTCAAATGCCCTCGCCAACTGCGCCATTTCAAGTCCCTGGAATATTGGGCGTTGGTGCGTCCAAGCATGGTGACGTTCACTTGCGTGGTGCTGATCGTGGCGCTGGTGGCAGAGTGGGTGGGGCTGATCAGTGTGATTGGGCAGTTCAATATTTCGCTGGTGGTGTTGCTGGTGCATTTCATGGTGTTGCGCTATGCCCGTCATCGCCAGCGCATCACCCTCAACCTGCACGCCGTCGAACCGACGCTACCAATTGAACAACTCACGCGCATTGCGTGTGCTCGCCTCGGCCAACGATAGCGGGTCGATACCCATATGCTCGGCCAGGGCCTGGCAAATGTCCGGCAAGTGCTCGGGGCTGTTGCGCTGGCCGGGGTACATGGCGGGCGGCATGTCGGGCGAATCGGTTTCCAGCACCACCGCGTCCAGCGGCAGTTGTGCCAGCACCTTGTGCATGCGCAACGCCTGGGGCCAGGTGGCGGCGCCGCCCAGGCCGAGCTTGAAGCCCAGCTTGATGTATTCGCGGGCTTCTTCGCGGCTGCCGGCAAACGCGTGAATGATGCCGCCGCGTGGCACGCGGATGCGCTTGAGCGTGTCAATCACCGCCGCATGGCTGCGACGTACGTGCAGCAGGGCAGGCAACTGAAAATCCGCCGCCAGTTGCAGTTGCGCTTCAAACAGCTGTTGCTGACGTGCGCGGTCCAGGTGTTCGAGGAAGTAATCCAGACCGATCTCGCCCACCGCGCAGAGTTGCCGATGGCCTTGCAGGCGGGTCAGCCAGTCACCTAATGCCCTCAGATCGGCGGGGCGGTGATCGTCCAGATACACCGGATGCAGGCCGAACGCAGCGAACAGGCCTTCATCCGTCTGCACCAAATCCCACAACCGCTGCCAATTCTGCTGATACACCCCCAGCACCACCATGCGCTGCACGCCCAGCTCGCGGCTGTGGGCGAGGACTTCCCGGCGGTCGCTGTCGAATTCCGGGAAATCAAGGTGCGTGTGGGTGTCGATCAGCGTCACGTTCACGCCTCGTGAATACGCTGCTTGAAGGTGCGGCCGATGGCGTGTACGCCCGGTTGGTACTGCTCTTCTTCGATGGCGGCCAGGGCCAGGCGCAGCGCGGTGTCGGCGATCAACTGATGCTGCTGGGCCATGGCGTTGACCGGCAGCGGCAGGAAGTCCAGCAGTTGGGTGTCGCCAAACGTGCCCAGGCGCAGGGGCCGTGATTTGAGCGGGTAGTCGTGCAGTGCGTCGAACACCCCTTGGAGCAGCACGTAGGACGTCGTCACCAGCGCGTCAGGCAAATGGCCCAGCCGCTGCAGCAATTGCTCCATCAGCTGTCGGCCACAATCGCGGCTGAAGGCTTCGCCGTGTTCGATGAGCATCTCGCCGGTAAAGCCTTTCAACGCTTGCTGAAAACCGGCGGCGCGTTCCTGGCTGATACTCAGCTCGGGCCGCGCGCCGATCAGCACAATCTGTTTAGGCAACGGTTGCAGCAGGCTGCTGGTCAGTTGCTGGCAGGCCTGGCGGTCGTCGCTGACCACCGAACAGAACTGCGCCGGCTCCATCACCCGGTCGATGGCGATTACCGGCAGGCCTTTGGCTTGCAGCTCGCGGTAGCTGTCGTCGCTGGTGGGCAGGCAACTGGCCACGAACAGCGCATCGCACCGCCGGGCGCGGAACAGTTGCAGCAATTGCCGTTCGCTGTCGGCATCGTCGTCGGAGCTGGCGATCAACAATTGATAGCCACGCGCGCGCGCGCCTTGCTCCAGCAATTTGGCGATACGCGCGTAACTGGGGTTTTCCAGGTCGGGCAGAATAAAGCCCAACGTGCGCGTGTGCCGGCTGCGTAGCCCGGCGGCCTGGGGATTGGGGGTAAAGCCGTGGGCCTCTACCACCGCACGCACTCGTTCGACGGTGGCGTGGCTGATGCGTTGTTGGGCGGCTTTGCCGTTGATGACATAACTGGCGGTGGTAACGGACACACCGGCCAGACGTGCGATATCACTGAGTTTCAAACCGGGATTTCCTTGTTTTTTGGAGCTTGCCCCGACATTTTGTCCAATCGTAACCGATTACGGCACACGACCAATGTCCCAGCTCAATCGCCGAGTGGTCCTTCAAGGATGCACAATTAACGCGTAATCTGCCTTAAATTCTAGATTAAACGTTTCAGCCAGCGTATTTTTACGACGTTCGCGACCGAGCGGCTCCTGCCAACTGACCGCTCAGTCAGTAGTTTTCAAACACCCCTACACTGTTTTATTCAAAACAATACCTAGTGCGCCCAGCGCACTAACTAGGAGAACGGCATGCTTGAGCTCACTGTAGAGCAGATATCCATGGGCCAGGTGGCTGTGGATAAATCTGCTGCCTTGCACCTGCTCGCTGACACACTGGTGGCCGACGGTCTGGTCGCCGAGGGCTATCTGAGTGGCTTGCAAGCCCGTGAAGCCCAGGGCTCGACGTTTCTCGGCCAAGGTATTGCAATCCCCCACGGCACGCCTGAAACCCGCGACCAGGTGTTTGCCACCGGCGTGCGTCTGCTGCAGTTCCCCGAAGGGGTGGACTGGGGCGACGGCCAGATCGTGTATTTGGCCATTGGCATTGCCGCTCAATCCGACGAACACCTTCGCCTGCTGCAATTGCTGACCCGCGCCCTCGGCGAGACCGACCTGGGTGAGGCGCTGCGTCGCGCCGCCTCCGCAGAAGCTCTGCTGAAATTGCTGCAGGGTGCACCGCAGGAGCTGGCGCTGGATGCACAGATGATCAGCCTGGGCGTGTCCGCCGACGATTTTGAAGAGCTGGTATGGCGTGGCGCCCGCCTGCTGCGCCAGGCCGATTGCGTCAGCAACGGCTTCGCCGCCGTATTGCAACAGGTCGATGCGCTGCCCCTGGGCGACGGCCTGTGGTGGCTGCACAGCGAGCAGACCGTCAAACGTCCGGGCCTGGCGTTCGTCACCCCGGACAAACCCATGCGTTACCTGGGCCAACCGCTCACGGGCCTGTTTTGCCTGGCCAGCCTGGGCGAAGCGCACCAGGCCTTGCTTGAGCGTTTGTGCGCGTTGCTGATCGAAGGCCGTGGCCAGGAACTGGGCCGCGCCACCAGCAGCCGCGCGGTGCTTGAAGTATTGGGCGGCGAACTGCCGCCGGACTGGCCGAGCGCGCGCATCACCCTGGCCAACGCCCATGGCCTGCACGCGCGGCCGGCGAAGATCCTGGCGCAGTTAGCCAAGAGTTTTGACGGCGATATCCGTGTGCGCATCATCGATGGTCCGGCCACCGCGGTGTCGGTCAAAAGCTTGAGCAAGCTGCTCAGCCTCGGCGCCCGCCGTGGCCAGGTGCTGGAGTTCGTTGCCGAACCCGGCATTGCCGGTGATGCGCTGCCGGCACTGCTGGCCGCGGTGGAGGAGGGGCTCGGTGAAGAGGTCGAGCCGCTGCCGACCGTCAGCGCGCCCCCCGAAACCCTGGACCTCGAACCGCTGCTCAGCGCACCGGCCTCCGGTAGCCAGATCCAGGCTATCGCTGCGGCGCCGGGGATTGCCATTGGCCCCGCTCATGTCCAGACCCAGCAGGTGTTCGACTACCCACTGCGCGGCGAGTCACCGGTGATCGAGCGTCAGCGTCTGCATGCCGCCCTGACCGACGTGCGCCGCGATATTCAGGGGCTGATCGAGCGCAGCCCATCCAAAGCGATCCGCGAGATTTTCATCACCCACCAGGAAATGCTCGACGACCCGGAACTGACCGACGACGTCGACACTCGCCTTAAGCAAGGCGAAAGCGCCGAAGCCGCGTGGATGAGCGTGATCGAAGCCGCCGCCAAACAGCAGGAGTCGTTGCAGGACGCCTTGCTCGCCGAGCGTGCCGCCGACCTGCGGGATATCGGCCGTCGCGTGCTGGCGCAACTGTGCGGCGTCGAAACCGCCCAAGAGCCGAATGAGCCGTACATCCTGGTGATGGACGAGGTCGGCCCGTCCGATGTGGCGCGCCTGGACCCGGCGCGCGTCGCCGGTATCCTCACCGCTCGCGGTGGCGCCACGGCCCACAGCGCCATCGTCGCGCGTGCCCTCGGTATCCCCGCGCTGGTCGGTGCTGGCGCCGCCGTCTTGCTGGTCGCCGCCGGCACGCCGCTGTTGCTCGATGGCCAGCGCGGCCGCCTGCATGTGGACCCCGATGCCGCCACCCTGCAACGGGCTACCGTCGAGCGCGATACCCGTGAACAACGCCTGCAAGCGGCCTCCGCCCAGCGCCATGAAACAGCTCTTACACGCGACGGGCATGCCGTGGAAGTGTTCGCCAATATCGGCGAAAGCGCCGGTGTCGCCGCAGCGGTGGAGCAGGGCGCCGAAGGCATCGGTTTGTTGCGCACCGAACTGATTTTTATGGCTCACCCACAAGCGCCGGATGAAGCCAGCCAAGAAGCCGAGTACCGCCGCGTTCTCGACGGCCTCGGTGGGCGCCCGTTGGTGGTGCGCACCCTCGACGTGGGCGGCGACAAACCGTTGCCTTACTGGCCGATTGCCGAGGAAGAAAACCCTTTCCTGGGCGTGCGTGGCATTCGCCTGACCTTGCAACGCCCGCAGATCATGGAAGCGCAGCTGCGCGCGCTGTTGCGTTCGGCGGATAACCGCCCGCTGCGCATTATGTTTCCCATGGTCGGCAGCGTCGATGAGTGGCGCGCCGCCCGAGACATGACCGAGCGCCTGCGCCTGGAAATCCCGGTGGCCGACCTGCAACTGGGGATCATGATCGAAGTACCGTCGGCCGCCTTGCTGGCGCCGGTGCTGGCCAAGGAAGTGGACTTCTTCAGTGTCGGCACCAACGACCTGACCCAATACACGCTGGCCATCGACCGTGGCCACCCAACCTTATCTGCCCAAGCCGATGGCTTGCACCCGGCGGTGTTGCAGTTGATCGATATCACCGTGCGCGCCGCCCATGCCCACGGCAAATGGGTCGGCGTGTGCGGCGAACTGGCGGCGGACCCGCTGGCAGTGCCGGTGCTGGTGGGCTTGGGAGTGGACGAACTGAGCGTGTCGGCGCGCAGCATTCCCGAAGTGAAGGCGCGTGTGCGCGAATTCAGTCTGAGCCAGGCCCGGAGCCTGGCACAACAAGCGCTGGCGGTGGGTTCCCCCGCCGATGTGCGAGCCCTCGTGGAGGCGGTGTAAATGGCAAGGATTCTGACCCTGACGCTGAACCCGGCGTTGGATCTCACGGTGCGCTTGGCCCGCCTGGAACCGGGTGAAGTCAACCGCAGCGAAACCCTGCTGACCCATGCCGCCGGCAAGGGCGTGAATGTGGCGCAGGTGCTGGCCGATCTGGGGCATCAATTGACCGTGGGCGGTTTTCTCGGTGCGGACAACCCGCAAGCCTTTGACGCGCTGATCGCTCGTCGCGGTTTTGCCGACGCGTTTATCCGCGTGCCGGGGGAAACCCGCAGCAATATCAAAATCGCCGAGCAGGACGGTCGTGTCACCGATATCAACGCGCCGGGCCCGCAGGTGAGCGAGCAGGCGCAACAGGCCTTGCTCAACCAGCTCACTCTGATCGCTCCCGGTCACGATGCGGTGGTGGTCGCCGGCAGCTTGCCGCGCGGCGTCAGTGCGCAGTGGTTGCACCATGTGTTGGTGCAGTTGAAAGGCCTCGGTTTGAAGGTTGCCCTGGACACCAGTGGCGAGGCGCTGCGTGCCGGTTTGCGAGCCGGCCCGTGGTTGGTCAAGCCGAACACCGAAGAACTGGCCGATGCCCTCGATTGCCCCACCGACACCCTCGAACAGCAGCGCCAGGCCGCGCAGCGCCTGCACGCCCAGGGGGTGGAACATGTGGTGGTATCCCATGGCGCCGACGGTGTGAACTGGTTCAGCCCGACGCTGGCGCTGCATGCCACGCCGCCCAAGGTCAGCGTGGCCAGCACCGTGGGTGCCGGGGATTCGTTGCTGGCCGGCATGTTGCACGGTCTGCTCAGTGGCGAGGGCCCCGAACAGACCCTGCGCCGTGCCACGGCGATTGCCGCGATGGCGGTGACGCAGATCGGTTTCGGCATCAGCGATGACGCGCAGTTGGCGCATCTGCAAAGCGGCGTCGATGTACGCCCGCTCACAGAACAATAAGAGGGTTAGTCATGAAGTTAGCCATTGTTACTGCCTGCCCCAACGGCATGGTCACCAGTGTGCTGTGCGCCCGCTTGCTGGACGCCGCCGCGCAGCGCCAAGGCTGGAGCACCAGTGTCGAAGTGGTGGATGTGCAGCACCCCGAGCGCGCGCTATCCGACGCGACCCTGGCCGCCGCCGAGTGGGTGTTGCTGGTCAGCAGCACGCGGGTGGATATGCAGCGCTTCATCGGCAAGCGCGTGTTCCAAAGTACGCCGGCCCAGGCGTTGGCGGATGTGGAAGCGGTGTTGCGTCGCGGTGCTGAAGAGGCTCAGGTGTATGTCGCCAGCCAGGCGCCGGTCGCGGCAAAGAATGCCCCACGCATCGTCGCCGTCACCGCGTGCCCGACCGGCGTGGCCCATACCTTTATGGCTGCCGAAGCCTTGCAGCAGACGGCCAAGCGCCTGGGTTACGACTTGCAGGTCGAGACCCAAGGTTCGGTGGGCGCACGTACGCCGCTGAGCGCCGACGCTATCGCCAATGCCGATGTGGTGCTGTTGGCGGCTGATATCGAAGTGGCTACCGAACGCTTCGCCGGCAAGAAGATTTACCGTTGCGGCACCGGCATTGCTCTCAAGCAATCCGAAGCGACCCTGAACAAAGCCCTGGCCGAAGGCGCTGTGGAAAGCGCCGCCGGTGCGCCGGTAGCCAAGTCGGAAAAGACCGGCGTCTACAAGCACTTGCTCACCGGTGTGTCGTTCATGTTGCCGATGGTGGTGGCGGGCGGCTTGCTGATCGCTCTGTCGTTTGCGTTCGGCATTCATGCGTTCGAACAGGAAGGCACCTTGGCGGCGGCGTTGAAAACCGTCGGCAACAGCGCGTTTACCTTGATGGTGCCGCTGCTGGCCGGTTATATCGCCTATTCGATCGCCGACCGTCCGGGGATCGCGCCGGGCATGATTGGCGGCCTGCTGGCCGGCACCTTGGGCGCGGGTTTTATCGGCGGCATTTTTGCCGGTTTCCTGGCCGGTTACTGCGTCAAAGGCGTCACGCGCGTGGTGCGTCTGCCGCAAAGCATGGAAGCTCTCAAACCGATCCTGATCATCCCGTTGCTGGCGAGCCTATTCACCGGCCTGGCGATGATCTACCTGGTGGGCCCGCCGGTGGCGCGCATGCTCAGCGGCTTGACTGAATTCCTCAGCACCATGGGCACCACCAACGCGGTGCTGCTGGGCATTCTGCTGGGCGGCATGATGTGCGTGGACCTGGGCGGGCCGATCAACAAAGCGGCGTATGCGTTTTCCGTCGGCTTGCTGGCCGCCCACAGCGGCGCGCCGATGGCCGCGACCATGGCCGCCGGCATGGTGCCGCCCATCGGCATGGGCATCGCCACGTTTCTGGCGCGGCGCAAATTCGCCCAGACCGAACGCGAAGCCGGCAAAGCCGCGATGATCCTCGGGATGTGTTTTATCTCCGAGGGCGCGATCCCTTTCGCCGCCAAAGACCCGTTGCGCGTGATCCCGGCAAGCATCGCCGGCGGTGCGTTGACCGGCGCGCTGTCGATGTATTTCGGCTGCGTACTGGCCGCGCCCCACGGTGGTTTGTTTGTGCTGGTGATCCCGAATGCCATCAACCATGCGTTGCTGTATCTGCTGGCGATCGTTGCGGGCAGCCTGCTGACCGGGGTGGTGTATGCGCTGATCAAACGGGCGGAAGTGGTGGAGCTGAGCGTCGCGCCGGCCAACGCCTGACACGGTCTGGCAGGGCCCGAAATTGTGGGGAGGCAAGCCTCTCCCACAGAGTGTCACACCCGCTTCATCCCCGCGTGGTTAAGTGCCTCTTTTGAGACTCAAGAGGGCACCTGCATGAGCCACTTCGATCTGGGCCGTCGTCGCGTGATGCAAGCCGTCGGCGCCGGTCTGTTATTGCCGGGCCTGGCGCCGGCGGTGATCGCGTCGGTCAAGGACCGGCCGCAACTTACCGATGGGGTGCAGTCCGGCGATCTACTGGGCGACCGCGCGATGATCTGGAGCCGCAGCGACCGGCCCGCGCGGATGGTGGTGGAATGGGACACCCGCAGCGTGTTCAGCAACCCGCGCCGTTTTGTTTCGCCGCTGGCCGACAACCGCACCGACTTCACCGCCCGCGTTGAACTGACTGGGTTGCCTGCCGACCAGGCGGTTTTCTATCGCGTGCATTTCGAAGACGCCCAGAGCGGCGTGGCCAGCGAGCCCTGGTTCGGCCACCTGCGCAGCGTGCCGCAACAGCGCCGCGACATTCGCTTTGTATGGAGCGGCGACACCGTCGGCCAAGGCTTCGGCATCAACCCGGACATCGGTGGCATGCGCATCTACGAAGCCATGCGCTTGCGTCTGCCGGACTTCTTTATCCACAGCGGCGACACCATCTACGCCGACGGCCCGGTGCCGGCGCAACTGGCCACTGAAGGCGGGCGTATCTGGCGCAATATCACCACCGAGGCCAAGAGCAAAGTCGCCGAGACCCTGGACGAATACCGTGGCAACTACCGCTACAACCTCATGGATGAAAACGTGCGCCGCTTCAACGCCGAAGTACCGCAGATCTGGCAGTGGGACGACCACGAAGTGATCAACAACTGGTCGCCGAGCAAGCAATTGGACGAGCGCTACCAGACCCGCGACATCAACACGCT
The DNA here is from genome assembly GCF_016307435.1 of Pseudomonas sp. S4_EA_1b. Lineage (NCBI taxonomy): Bacteria > Pseudomonadati > Pseudomonadota > Gammaproteobacteria > Pseudomonadales > Pseudomonadaceae > Pseudomonas > Pseudomonas sp. S4_EA_1b. The sequence goes on from NZ_JAEILC010000098.1 coordinate 36,495, forward strand.
GGTGGGCCGCGCGCGCCAGGCCTGGCTGGAATATTCGCCGATGCGCCGCCAAAGCGCCGACGGCGGCGGGCGCATCTATCGCAAGCTCAGTTATGGCCCGCTGCTGGATGTATTCGTGCTCGATATGCGCAGCTACCGTGGCCCCAACGATGACAACCTGGGGGCGGCCAAGCCGTTTCTGGGGCGAGAGCAATTGGACTGGCTCAAGAGCGAACTCAAGGGCTCCAAGGCGCAATGGAAAGTCATCGCCGCCGACATGCCCATCGGCCTGGGCGTGCCCGACGGTGAAGTCAGCCCCGGCGTGCCGCGTTGGGAGGCCATCGCAAATGGTGAGCCGGGCCCGGCCCAAGGCCGCGAGCTGGAAATCGCCGAACTGCTGGCGTTCCTGCGTGCGCAGCAGGTACGCAACCATGTGTGGCTGACGGCAGACGTGCACTACTGCGCGGCGCATCACTACCACCCGGATCGCGCGGCGTTCCAGGATTTCGAGCCGTTCTGGGAGTTTGTCGCCGGGCCGTTGAACGCTGGCAGCTTCGGGCCCAATCCGCTGGATAAAACGTTTGGGCCTGAAGTGGTGTTCGAAAAAGCGCCACCGGCACAGAACACTTCGCCGTTTGCCGGGTTTCAGTTTTTTGGCGAGGTGAATATTGATGGCCAGACGGGAGAGTTGACGGTGATCCTGCGCGACTTGGATGGAGTCTCAGTATTCGAACAGAAGTTGCAACCCACCTGACTTGAAATGCAGTCCCACTGTGGGAGGAGGCTTGCCCCCGATGGCGGTGTGACAGTTAATTATCAGACGACTGATCCACCGCTATCGGGGGCAAGCCCCCTCCCACAGTGGATCGCGCGGCGTTCCAGGATTTCGAGCCGTTCCGGGAGTTTGTTGCCGGACCTGAAGTGGTGTTCGAAAAAGCGCCACCGGCACAGAACACTGACTTGCAATGCAATCCCAATGTGGGAGGGGGCTTGCCCCCGATGACGGTGTGACAGTTATTTATCAGACGACTGACCCACCGCTATCGGGGGCAAGCCCCCTTCCACAGTGAGTGACCTCAGTACACGTCGCGGCGATAGCGGCCTTGTTCGATCAAGCGCTCCACCGCCTCGCGGCCGAGGATATCCAGTAGCGCCTGGTCCACCCCGGCAGCCATGCCCTGTAAGCTCCCGCACACATAGATCGCCGCGCCATCGGCCAGCCATCTACGTAGCACGTCGGCCGATTCGCGCAGGCGATCCTGCACGTAGATCTTCTCCGCCTGATCGCGGGAGAACGCCAGGTCCAACAGCGCTAGATCGCCGCTGGCGAGCCAGCCTTGCAGCTCGTCCTGGCACAGGTAGTCGTGGGCGATATTGCGTTCGCCGAACAGCAACCAGTTACGTTGCTGGCCTTCGGCAATGCGCGCTTTCAGCAAGCTGCGCAGGCCGGCCAGGCCGGTGCCGTTGCCCAGCAGGATCAGCGGCACCGGCGCGTCCGGCAGGTGGAAGCTGCTGTTGCGCCGCAGACGCAGGCTGATCGCGCCGCCGAGAGCCGCGTGTTCGGTGAGCCAACCCGAGCCCAGGCCCAGGCGGCCGTCGGCGTGGCGTTCCTGGCGCACGATCAGTTGCAGCACGCCGTCGCTGGCAATCGAGGCGATGGAGTATTCGCGCATGCTCAGCGGCACCAGAGCATCCACCAGCGCTTGGGCGTGCAGGCCGACCAGATGCGCGCGGTTGTCCGGCAATTGGCGAGTGGTCAGGGCCTGATCGAGCGTCTGTGCCAGCCCTTCGATGAGTACGCCGTCGCTGCCTTGCAGGCCCAGGCCCGCCAGAAAGTGCTCGACTGCCGACGCGGGATTACGCGGCAGGATTTCCACCAGGTCGCCAGCGTCCCAGTGCTGCGGCGACGTCGACGTGAGGCCCAGCAGGTACACGCCTTCGCCTGCGCTGCCGGGGTTGAGCAGGGTGCGCTGGCTCAGTGTCCAGTGCTCGTACTGGGCGCTGGGCCAGGCGGCGGCGGGGGCGTGGCCGGTCAGTTCGCCCAATTGTTGCTGCCAGTGCAGTAGGGCTTGGGTATCGCCGCTGTCCACTTCCACCGGCGCGAACAGCGCCGTGCCGCCCTGGTTGGTCAGCCAGAAATGCAGGCGTCGGGCGAAGCCGCAAAAGTGCTGGTACTGACGATCCCCTAGGGCCAACACCGCGTAGTTCAAATCGTTGAGCGACAAAGCCTGGCCAAGCACGCCGCGCTCGAAACCACGTGCGCTGTCGGGGGCTTCGCCGTCGCCGAAGGTGCTGACCACGAACAGCGCGTTGTGCGCTTGGCGCAGGTCATCGGCATTGACGCTGCCCAGCGCCTGCACCTTCACCGGCAGGCCGGCGGCCTGCAGTTGCCCGGCGGTCTGCCAGGCCAGTTGCTCGGCGAAACCGCTCTGGCTGGCAAAGCCGATCAGCCAGGCCGGTGCGTCGCTGAGGTTGGCGCCGAGGCGCTGGCGGGCGTCGCGCACTTGGCGTTTTTTGCGACGGCGATCCAGGTACAGCAACCAGCCGGTGATAAAGAACAACGGCATCAACAGCGAACTGACGGTCAACACGATCCGCCCGATCAAGCCAAAGTAGCTGCCGGTGTGCAGGGCATAAATGCTGGTCAGTAACTGAGCCTTGAGGCTCTTGTCGGCGTAGCGATCGTGGGATTTGATCTCGCCGGAGGCCGGGTCCAGGTTGATCTGGTTGAGCGCGCGGTCATGGGGCGAGTCGCTCAGCAGGTAATACACGGTGGCCGGTTGCCCGGCAGCGCCTGGCATGCGGATGTTGTAGGCGCTCAGGTCCGGGCCGGCGTTGCTGTAGAGGCTGCTCCAGATCGCGTCGTAGTTGGCCACCGGTGCAGGGCCTGTCGGCGCTGGGCCGCGCGTGCGTACCCGTTCGTTCTGCGGGGCATCGGACAGCAGTTGGGTCAGCCCTCGGCTGTACCAATCGTAGGACCAGGACAACCCGGTGAGTGCCGCCAGCAGGTAAAACAGCAGGCACCAGGTGCCGAACACCGAATGCAGGTCCCAGTTGAAGCTGCGGCCCTTTTTGCGCCAGTCCAGGGTCAGCCAGGCGCGCCAACTCGCCACTTGGCGCGGCCAGCGCAGGTACAGGCCGGAGAGGCAGAAAAACACCAGGATCAGGGTGCAGGCGCCGGTGATCTGCCGGCCGGTTTCGCCGATGGCGAGGAAGCGGTGCAGTTGCAGGACAAAACCGAACACATCCTGGCCCACGGCGTCGCCCAGGTACTCGCCGGTGTACGGATCGAAGTAGCGCATCTGGCCACGTCGCTCACCCGGTGGCGGGGTAAAGGCCACGCGCGCGGCATTGCCGCTGTCACGTTCCACCCACAGCATCGCCACGGTTTTGCCTTCGGCGACTTCGAGCTTGCGCACCAGTTCGGCCGGTGGCAGCACCCCGGCTTCGCGTTTTTCCACATGCAGGACGCTGGGGTTGAGGGCCCGCAGTATTTCATCTTGGAACGACACCGCCGCACCGGTGATCCCCATCAAGGCCAGCACCAGCCCGGCAGTAATGCCGAAAAACCAGTGCAACTGAAACAGGGTTTTCTTCAACACGTCGGACCGCCTCGCTCATCGGGATATAAATGCCACGGCGCGCATTATGCCGTGGGTTGTCGAGAAACTTTGTTGTTTAACACGCAAAAGCCCCACGCATTCGATGCGTGGGGCTTATGGGCCAGCGTTTAGAAGTGGAAGCTGGTGGTCAGCAGCGCCGTGCGACCGGCCGCCTGGTTGGCGAAGTGGGTCGAGAAGGCTTTGTCGTAGTAGACCTTATCGGTCAGGTTCTGCACGTTCAGTTGCAGGTCGACGTTCTTGGTCAGCTTGTAGCTGGCCATGGCGTCGTAGCGGGTGTAGGACGGCACATACACGGTGTTGCCCACGTCGCCGTAAACCTGGTCGACATAGAACGCGCCGCCGCCAATGGTGAACTTGGGTGTAAGGGCATAGGTGGTCCACAGACTGAAGGTGTTCTTCGGCGTGTTGGGCATCTGGTTGCCTTCGTTGGAACCGGCGCTGATCACCCCGTTGCGACCGTTACGGCCAGCCTTGACCAGTTCGCTGTCCAGGTAGCTGTAGCCGGCGAACACTTGCCATTGCTCTGTGATTTTGCCGCTGGCGGACAATTCCAGACCATCGACCCGAGACTCGCCGGCGTTCTGGTAGGTGAGGGCATCCACCAGAATGCGCGTGTTTTTCTTCTCGGTGCGGAACACGGCGGCGGTCAGCGAGAGGCGGTCGTGGAACAGGTCCCACTTGGTGCCCAGCTCATAGTTGACGGTTTCTTCCGGTTGCAGATCGCTGGTGGCGGCGCCGGCGGACAGTGGGTTGCCGTCCGAACCTTCGCCGACCAGGCCGCCTGGCGGGGTGGCTGAGGTGGCATAGGAGGCATAGATGCTGCCGTTTTCCAGAGGCTTCCAGACCAGGCCGGCCTGCCAGTTGAAGAACTGGCTGTCGTCCTTAATTTTGCTGCGTGCCTTGACCGTCGCACTAGGCACCGCATTGGTGTTGGCTTCGGTGTCGAAAGTGTCGTAGCGCAGGCCGACGTTAAGCAGCCATTTCGGGTCCAGTTCGATGGTGTCGAACACGTACGCGGCGCGGCTGGTGGCTTTGGTGTTGGTGCCGTTGTAGTTGCGGGCGACGGAACCGGTCCAGGCATCGTCCGGGTTCGGGTTGCTCAGCGACGTGCATTGGCCGCCCAGGCCGCCTTTGGCCGGCGTGCACACCGGATTCGCGTTCGGGCTCACGGTGTAGCTGCTGACGCGGGTTTCTTCACCGGTGAATTCCAGGCCGGTGGAGTAGGTGTTTTTGAAGCCCAGGGCCTGGAAGCTGCCGAACAGGTCGGTCTGGTTGGTGGTCGTGGTGGTGGTGGATACACGCGAATTGGCCCGGCGCCACACGGTGCCGAACTTGTTCACGTTGAGTTTGCTGTCGTCGGGCTGGGTCAGTACGTAGTCCTGGCCAGTGCTGCCGTGGCGCAGGGTGTTTTTCAGGGTCATGTTGTCGTTCAGATCGTGCTCGATGGAGAACGTACTGATGTCGGCGCGGGTCTTGCGGAAATCGCGGCCTTTGAGGCCGTAGAAGTTATCGCTGTCGCCGCCGTCGTTGGGTTTGTCGTGGACGTGGGCGGTGGCGGTGGCCGAACCGTAGCCGTAGGGAATCCCCGAGTCTGGCAGGTCGTCGCTTTCCAGATGGTAGTAGCTGAGGTTGACGCGGGTGGGGGTGCCCAGGCCGAAGGTCAGCGAAGGCGCAACGCCCCAGCGGTCGTAGTTCACGGCGTCGCGCCCGGCCACGTTCTGCTCGTGGCTCATCAAGTTCAGGCGGAATGCGGCGCTGTCGTCGAGGAACTGGCGGTTCACGTCGAGCACGTAGCGGCGGGTCTGGTCGGAACCGTAGGTGAAGCCGCCGTTGGTGAAGTCCCGTGCCTGTGGGGTCTTGCTCACCAGGTTGAGGCTGCCACCGGCCGAGCCGCGTCCGCCGAAGGAGGAGTTCGGGCCTTTGCTGACTTCGATGGATTCGATGTCGAAAATCTCACGGCTCTGGCCGCCGGTGTCGCGCACGCCGTCCAGGTAGGTGTCGCCTTGGGCATCGAAACCGCGGATAAACGGACGGTCACCCTGGGGGTTACCGCCTTCACCGGCACCGAAGGTTATACCCGGTACGGTGCGCAGCGCATCCTGCAACGAGGTAGCGGCGGTGTCCTTGAGTACTTGTTGCGGCACCACAGTGACCGAGCGCGGTGTGTCCACCAGCGGTGCGGTGTATTTCTGCGAGGCAGCTTTTTCCACTTGGTAAGAGGTGTCGTCCTGTTCCTGGCCGGTAATGCTGGTGGCGCCCAGAGAGATGCTATTGCGCTCGCCTTTTTGTTCGGTGTCTTCAGCCGCTTGCGCCAAGTGGGCGGCAGAGCTGGCGCTCAGAGCGACGCCTATGGCCGAGGCCAGCATGCGTGGTGAACCGGCAGAGGTTTTTGTTGAAGTGCGCGACATGACGTGTCCTTTCCCCAAGGATGTGAGGCGGCGGAATATAGGGTGAACACGACTTTCTATCAATTGCGATACATTGCTAATTGCACTGAATTTACATTCTTTACACTTTTTGCTTACGGTTTTTACGATCTCATCCGTCCTTGGGTTTTACAGCGTGGATAAGAATCAATACCATTGGCGTCCCTCCGCACCCAGGTACTGCCCCATGCTGCTGCACATTCCCGGCCTGTTCTCCCGCGAGGAGGTGCAGCGCATCCGCCAGGCCTTGGAAAACGCCGATTGGGCCGACGGTAAAATTACCGCCGGGCACCAATCGGCCAAAGCCAAACACAACCTGCAATTGCCCGAAGGCCACCCCTTGGCCAAGGAAATCGGCACGGCGATGCTCGAACGCCTGTGGCAAAACCCGCTGTTCATGTCGGCGGCGTTACCGCACAAAGTGTTCCCGCCGCTGCTTAACTGCTACACCGCCGGCGGCAGTTTCGACTTTCATATCGATAACGCCGTGCGCCAACCCAAGGGCAGCCCTGAGCGGGTGCGCACCGATTTGTCGTCCACATTGTTTTTCAGCGACCCGGATGACTACGACGGCGGCGAACTGGAGATCCAGGACACTTTCGGTGTGCAGCGGGTCAAGTTGCCGGCCGGCGATATGGTGCTGTACCCCGGGTCCAGCCTGCACAAAGTCAACCCGGTGACCCGGGGCGCGCGTTACGCCTCATTCTTCTGGACCCAGAGCCTGGTGCGCGAAGACAGCCAGCGCACATTGCTGTTCGAGATGGACGGCGCGATCCAGCAATTGACCCGGGATGTGCCCGATCACCCGGCGTTGATCCAGCTCACCGGCACTTATCACAACCTGCTACGTCGCTGGGTTGAGGTTTGATATGAGCTTTTTGTTGCGTCGCCAAGAGGTGCTCACGGTCGAGCAATTGCAGAGCATGCTTGATGACTCCCCGGTGCGCGCCGCCCAGGCGATCCTGGTCGCGGCGAAGGAAGGGGTGGTGGATGCCCAGGCGTTGCTGGGGCAGATTCTGCTGGACGGGCGCGGTATCGAACGCGATCAAGCGCTGGCGCTGCGGTGGTTTCGCATTGCGGCACAAGGCGGGCAGTTGATGGCGCGCAATATGCTCGGGCGTTGCCTGGAACACGGCTGGGGCTGCGCCGTCGACGAAGCGGCGGCCGCGCGGGAATATCGCCTGGCGGCCGAGGCGGGGTTGGACTGGGGGTTGTACAACTACGCCAACCTGCTGGCCACCGGGCGTGGTGTTGCACAGGATCAAGCCCAGGCATTGGCGTGCTATCGCCAAGCGGCCGAGCGGGGTCATGCCAAGTCGATGAACTTGCTCGGGCGGTATCTGGAGGAAGGACAATTCTGCCCACGGGATCTGGAAGCCGCGCAGCAGTGGTATCGCCGTTCAGCCGAGGGCGGGGATTTTCGCGGGCAATTCAGTCATGCGGCGGTGCTGGCGGATAATGGCCAGATCGAAGCGGCGTTGGCATGGCTGCGCAAAGCGCTGGCGGGCGGGAATCTGAAGTTTCTGCGGGTGGCCCACACGGCGCTGGCGGCTACGGATGACCCGAGGATCCGGGCGATGGCGCAGGCTTATCAACAACGAGCCCGACAGTTGGAAAACCTATAGGAGCGAACCGCTCGCTCCTATAGGAAGCACGGCTTAGACGTAGTAGGACTTCAATGGCGGAAACCCATTGAACTCAACGGCGCTGTAGCTGGTGGTGTACGCACCGGTGGACAACCAGTACAAACGATCACCGATCGCCAGGTTCAGCGGCAGGCCGTACTTGTAGTTTTCGTACATGATGTCGGCGCTGTCGCAGGTCGGTCCAGCGATGACCACTTCTTCCATCTCACCTTTCTTCTCCGTCCATATCGGAAACTTGATGGACTCGTCCATGGTTTCGATCAGGCCGGAGAATTTGCCCACATCCGTGTACACCCAACGCTCGACGGCGGTGCGGGATTTACGCGCCACCAGCACCACTTCGCTGACCAGAATGCCGGCGTTGGCGATCAACGAACGGCCGGGCTCCAGGATGATTTCCGGCAGATCGTCGCCGAAATCTTCCTTGAGGAAGCGGATGATTTCCTCGGCATAGGTTTCCAGGCTGTTGGTGCGGGTGATGTAGTTGGCCGGGAAGCCGCCGCCCATGTTGATCAGCTTGAGGTGGATGCCGTCTTCTTCTTTCAGGCGCTCGAAGATCACTTTGACCTTAGCGATAGCCGCGTCCCACACGCTGATATCGCGCTGTTGCGAGCCGACGTGGAACGAGATGCCGTACGGCACCAGGCCCAGGTCACGGGCCAGGATCAGCAGGTCCATGGCCATGTCGGTCTGGCAGCCGAATTTGCGCGACAGCGGCCAGTCGGCTGTGGTGGAACCTTCGGTGAGAATGCGCACATACACTTTCGAGCCCGGCGCGGCCTTGGCGATATTGCGCAGGTCGGCTTCGGAGTCGGTGGAGAACAGACGCACGCCCTTCTCGTAGAAGTAGCGGATGTCCTTGGATTTCTTGATGGTGTTGCCGTAGCTGATGCGGTCGGCGCTGACGCCACGGTCCATGACCTTGTCCAGCTCGTAGATCGAGGCGATGTCGAAGCTCGAACCTTTGTCTTTCAACAGGTCGATGATCTCGACGGCGGGGTTGGCCTTGACCGCGTAATAAACCTTGGCGAATTCGAAACCGGCGCGCAGGTCATCGTAGGCCTGGCTGATCATCGCGGTGTCGATCACCACGAACGGGGTTTCTTGCTTGTCGGCGAACGCCTTCATTTTGTCAAAAGTGGCGCGCGCGAAATAATCTTCGACGTTGATCGACATGCTGGGAACTCCTAAGGGCAAACTGTATTGATCAATGGGTACAACTGAACGTCCTCCGTATCCCCACTTTGGTTCGCCTACTTCCCAAGGCATGTCGCCGAAAGCAAAAAGGCCACGGGATAAGCTGCCCTTGGCCTTGCTGTCTCGTCGTCAGTACTTGAGCCGGATGGATCGTTTCCAGCATGGACGTTCGGCGCGAACTTTAGGGCGTGAGGGGCCATAGATCAACTAAAAATGTCGCGTTTTTGCACGCGTTCGTCGCGCTGCGTTGTGCAGCTACTTATGTAACCGACCGGTGTGACGGAATGATGTTCCCCGCATGGGGGTAATTGAAGGTATTTCCCCGATAGATCACGGACCCAATGTGGGAGGGAGCAAGCCCCCTCCCGCACAAGATCAGGCCAGGGCGGTCTCGGCAGGGGAGACGATGCTGGTCTTGCCCCCACGGGACTTACCGGAGCTCAGGTACTCGGCAATCGACTCTTGCGTTACTTCCCCCAGGAACACCCGCTCGGCATCCAGCACTGGCAACCACGAGCGATTGAACTCGTACATGCGCGACAACAGGATGCGCAAGTGCTCGTCGTACGCCGCCGTGGCGTTGAACTCACGCAGGTACTGGCCGCAAGTGCCGGTCTGACGGTGCAGGTCGCGACGGCGCACATAGCCCAGTGCCTTGTTCTCGGCGCAGGTCACCACCACGTAGCGACGGTCGTGCTCGTCCATCAGTTCCAGCGCATCGGCCACCGGGGTTTCCGGGCTCACCGACGGGGCGTTGTCCGCCGCGTCTTCGGCCTTGACCAGCAGCAGGCGCTTGAGGGTGCTGTCCTGGCCCACAAAGTTGCTGACGAATTCGTCTGCCGGGTGTGCCAGCAATGTGTCCGGGTGGTCGATCTGCAACAGTTTGCCGGCGCGGAAAATCGCGATCTTGTCGCCCAGCTTGATGGCTTCGTCGATGTCGTGGCTGACCATAATCACCGTCTTGTTCAGCGCCCGCTGCATCTCGAAAAACTCGTTCTGGATCATCTCGCGGTTGATCGGGTCGACCGCGCCGAACGGCTCGTCCATCAGCAGCAACGGCGCATCCGCCGCCAAGGCGCGGATCACGCCGATCCGCTGTTGTTGGCCACCGGACAATTCACGCGGATAGCGATGCAGGTACTGCTTGGGCTCCAGCTTGATCATGCTCATCAACTCGCGGGCGCGGTCGTGGCATTTCTGTTTGTCCCAGCCGAGCAGTTTCGGCACGACCACGATATTCTCTTCGATGGTCATATTGGGGAACAGGCCGATCTGCTGGATCACGTAGCCGATGTTACGGCGCAGGGTCACTTCGTCGAGGTCGGTGGTGTCTTCACCGTTTATCAGGATCTTGCCCGAGGTGGGTTTGATCAGACGGTTGATCATCTTCAGCGTGGTGCTTTTGCCGCAGCCCGATGGCCCGAGGAATACACAGATCTCGCCTTCATTGACGGTCAGGCTGACATCGTTGACGGCGGTGACGGTTTTGCCGTTGCTTTGGAACGTCTTGGACAGGTTTTGAAGTTCGATCATTTGAGCAATCCTTTTGGAGTCAGCGAGCGTTGCAGCCATTGCAGAAGCAGGTCGGCGAAGATGGCCAGCAGGCTGACCAGTACGGCACCGACGATCAGCATCGACATATCGCTGCGGCTGATGGAGGCCAGAATCAGTACACCCAAGCCACCGGCACCGATGGTGGCGGCGATGGTCATCACACCGATGTTCATCACCACGGCAGTGCGCACGCCGGCGAGGATCACCGGCACCGCGATGGGCAACTCGACCATGCGCAGGCGCTGGCCGAAGGTCATGCCGATGCCTCTGGCGGCTTCGCGAATGCCCGGCTCCACGCCGGTGAGGGCCAGGTAGGTGTTACGCATGATCGGCAGCAGGGAGTAAAGAAACACGGCGGTAATAGCCGGCATCGGCCCCAGGCCCTGACCGAATTTGGAGTAGAAGGGCAACAGCAGGCCGAACAGGGCGATCGAAGGCACCGTCAGCAACACGGTGGCGCTGGCTTGCAGCGGGCCGGCCAGCGTCGGGAAGCGCGTCATCAGGATGCCCAGGGGCACACCGATAAAGATCGCCAGGATCACCGCGATACCGACCAGGGTGATGTGCTGCCAGGTCAGGTGCAGGACTTGGGCCCAATCAAGATGGGAAAAGGCGTTCAGGAATTCCATGTCTTCTCCTCGTTAGTTGATCGGATGCTGGCGCAGAAAATCAGCGGCCACGACGGACGGGCTTTCGTGGTCGACGTCGACGCGCGCGTTGAGTTGGCGCATGGTTTCGTCGTCGAACAGCGCGGCCAGCGGCTTGAGGTCGGCGGCCAGTTGCGGGTGCGCGTCCAGGTAGGCCTGGCGCACTACCGGCGCGGCGGTGTAGTCCGGGAAGTAATGCTTGTCGTCCGCCAGCAGTTTTAATTTGAAGGCGTTCAAGCGACCGTCGGTGGTGTAGACCAGGCCGGCGAACACTTGGCTATTGCGCAGCGCGGTGTAGACCAGGCCAGCGTCCATTTGCCGGGTGTTTGCGCGGGTCAGGTTCATCTCATACAGCTTGACCATGCCGGCAAGACCGTCGGATCGATTGGCGAACTCGGTGTCCAGCGCGACCAGGCGATGTTCCCGGGTGTTTTCCGCCATCGCCTTGGTGAGGTCGCTGATGCTGTTGATCCCGGGATGTTCCTGCGCGACCTTCTGTGGCAACGCCAGGGCATAGGTGTTGCTAAAGCGCGACGGCGCCAGCCAGATCAGGCCCTTTTTCGCGTCGAGTTCTTTGACCCGAGCGTAGGACTGTTCGCTGTCGAGTTTCTCGTCGATGTGGTTGTAGGCCACCAGCGACACACCGGTGTATTCCCATAACAGGTCCAGTTGCCCGCTTTCCTGGGCACTGCGCGCCAGGTTGCTGCCAAGGCCGCCGGTCACTTGAGGGGCATAGCCCTTGGTGCGCAAGTATTGGGAGGTGATCTCGGCGAGCAGGGTCTGTTCGGTGAACACCCGGGCGCCGATGCGGATTACCGGTTTTTCTGCGGCTTGTGCAAACCCTGCGCACAGCAGGACGCAGCTCAATATCAGTGTCAGCTTTTTCATGTGAATTCCTTTGCCAAGCCTTAAGACGGACGCAAGCCGCGTTCCAGCCAGAGGCGGCTGGCCATGGTCACCAGACCGTCCAGCAACAAGGCCAGCAGTGCCGTGCATGCGGCGCCGAGCAACAGTTGCGGCTGATTGTTCAGGGCGATGCCGGGGAAGATCAGACTGCCCAGGCTGTTGGCGCCGATCAGAAACGCCAGGGGCGCGGTGCCCACATTGATCGCCAGCGCCACGCGCACGCCGCCGATGATGATCGGCACGGCATTGGGCAACTCCACGCGAAACAGCACCTGGCGCGGGGTCATGCCGATGCCGGTGGCGGCTTCTTTGAGCGAGCCTTGAACGTTTTTCAGGCCTTCGTAGGTGTTGCGCACGATAGGGAGGAGGGAGGCGAGGAACAGCGCGAAGATGGCCGGGCCGCTACCGATGCCGAGGACGCCGAGGGCGATGGCCAGTACGGCCAGGGGAGGGACGGTATTACCGATGTTGAAGATCTGCATGAAGCGTTCTGCGCGCCCGACCATGTGCGGTCGACTGAGCAGGATACCGGCGGGGATGCCCACAACGAGGGCCGCCAGCATGGAGACTAGAACGAGAACTAAGTGAGCTTGCAGGTAAAACAACAAATCGTCGCGGTACAACTCGATCGTGTTGATGCCGATCCAGTGGATCAGCAGGGCCAGGAGCGCGACGACAACCGCGCCCCCTATCAGCCCTTTGCCATAGCGAATAGCCACAGGCGGACTCCTTTTTTCTTCTGTCGACGAACACATTCCTGCGTGGCATGCCATGGCTGGCTGTCAGCGAAAAGTGAACGCGAAATGCAGCTCGCCAATGCCGTCAAAAGCGGCATGAGTTCGAGCCATAAGCGCAGCCTCGTCAGGCTAACTTGCTGATTTTTCAGCCCCTGTTACGAGTGCGATAGCAGGGGAGTGGACGTCTCTACCTTTTAAAAGGTTCCACACTTGGCACCATTTAGCCACCCCTGATCGGGTGAACGGTGGTCCGTCACCTTGGGTTTGCGCTATACTCGCCGCCCTTTTTTGACTCACCTGCCAGGCGATTTCCCATGACCCACCAGGCCGCCGAAGTCGCGAAACGCCGCACTTTCGCCATTATTTCCCACCCCGATGCCGGTAAAACCACCATCACCGAGAAGCTCTTGCTGATGGGCAAGGCAATCGCAGTGGCCGGCACGGTGAAATCCCGCAAATCCGACCGCCATGCCACCTCCGACTGGATGGAAATGGAAAAACAACGGGGTATCTCCATTACCACGTCGGTCATGCAGTTCCCGTATCGCGATCACATGGTCAACCTGCTCGACACCCCGGGCCACGAAGACTTCTCCGAAGACACTTACCGCACCCTGACCGCGGTGGACTCGGCGTTGATGGTGTTGGACGGCGGTAAGGGCGTCGAGCCGCGCACCATCGCGCTGATGGACGTGTGCCGTCTGCGCGATACACCCATCGTCAGCTTTATCAACAAACTCGACCGCGATATCCGCGACCCGATCGAGCTGCTCGACGAAATCGAAGCCGTATTGAAGATCAAGGCCGCGCCGATCACCTGGCCGATTGGTTGCTACCGCGACTTCAAAGGCGTGTACCACCTGGCCGACGATTACATCATCGTCTACACCGCCGGCCACGGGCATGAACGCACCGAAACCAAGATCATCGAAAAACTCGACTCCGACGAAGCCCGCGCCCACCTGGGTGACGAGTACGACCGCTTCGTCGATCAGTTGGAGCTGGTGCAGGGCGCCTGCCATGAATTCAACCAACAGGAATTCCTCGACGGCCAGCTGACCCCAGTGTTCTTCGGGACCGCCCTGGGCAACTTCGGCGTCGACCATGTGCTCGACGCCGTGGTGGACTGGGCCCCGCGCCCGCTGCCACGGGTGGCCAACGAACGTACCGTGGAACCGGTGGAAGAGAAGTTCACCGGCTTCGTGTTCAAGATCCAGGCGAACATGGACCCCAAGCACCGCGACCGTATCGCGTTCATGCGCATCTGCTCCGGCAAATACGAAAAAGGCATGAAGATGCGCCACGTGCGCACCGGCAAGGACGTGCGCATCGGCGACGCCCTGACGTTCTTCTCCTCCGAGCGTGAACAGCTCGAAGAAGCCTACGCCGGCGACATCATCGGTTTGCATAACCACGGCACCATCCAGATCGGCGACACCTTCACCGAAGGTGAAGCGCTGGGCTTTACCGGTATCCCGCACTTCGCCCCGGAACTGTTCCGCCGCGTGCGCCTGCGCGATCCGCTCAAATCCAAGCAATTGCGCCAAGGCTTGCAGCAACTGGCGGAAGAGGGCGCCACCCAGGTGTTCTTCCCCGAGCGCAGCAACGACATCATCCTCGGCGCCGTGGGTGTGCTGCAGTTCGATGTGGTCGCCAGCCGCTTGAAAGAGGAATACAAGGTCGAATGCTCCTACGAGCCGATCACCGTGTACTCCGCACGCTGGATCGAATGCGCCGATAAGAAAAAGCTGGAAGAGTTCTCCAACAAAGCCGTGGAAAACCTCGCGCTCGACGGCGGCGGGCACCTGACCTACCTGGCCCCGACCCGCGTCAACCTGGCGCTGATGGAAGAGCGCTGGCCGGACGTGAAATTCCGCGCGACCCGCGAGCACCACTAAACAACATGTGGGAGGGGGCTTGCCCCCGATAGCAGTGTGAAGTGCGCCCCAAAAGT
>NZ_JAEILC010000099.1:0-318 GCF_016307435.1 Pseudomonas sp. S4_EA_1b
GTTCAGACAATAAATCGTTCTCAGTGCCACGCCGCCATAGCGGCAGAGAGATCTACAATCCTTAGAAATCATGCGGTGCTTGTGGTGAGCAGGCTTGCTGTGGTGAGCGGGCTTGCTGTGGTGAGCGGGCTTGCCCCGCGCTGGGCTGCGAAGCAGCCCCATTCCAGGCGATGTGGTTTAGCTGACACACCGAGGTGCCTGGGTTTGGGGCCGCTTCGCAGCCCAGCGCGGGGCAAGCCCGCTCACCACAGAGTTAGCTCAACCTTTGAAACCTGTGTAGAGATCTGTGGCTATCGGGGCCAAATGCACCGAGCCACC
>NZ_JAEILC010000099.1:344-29710 GCF_016307435.1 Pseudomonas sp. S4_EA_1b
CCCGATGGCGGTGGGTCAGCCATACCTGTATCAGCTGACACGCCCTCATCGGGGGCAAGCCCCCTCCCAAAGTTTGCTCTTGCTGGGCAGAAACGCTACCGCAACGGCCCCACCACCTGGCGATAGCGTTCCACGCCTTGAGGTGTCTGCCTGACCAGTCGGATCTCCAGCCCCAAAGGGTCATCGCGGCGGTTGCCGCTCAATTGGCGCCAGCCTTTGTCGGCTTCCCATACCCGCACTTGCAGGTCGCTGACGCCACTCAATACCAGCACCCCATCCTTGGCCGCCGGCAATGGAAAGCGCGCGCGTGCCGGCGCGGCCGCGCGGTACAGGTCGTCGCCTTTGAGCCACCAGCGCACCCGTTGCAGGCCAGTGCCGGGGATGGCGGCGCTGCGGATCACCTCTAGCCTGAACCCCTTGGTGTCGGAGCTGCGCACCGTCAGCGCGGCCAGTCCGTCCGGGGTCTTGGTTTCGTCCGTCGGAACGCTCAATTCCACGCTGGCCCGCAGGCTGATGTCGCGCTCAAGCTGGTTCAAGGCCCGTAGTAATGCTTCGGTCTGTTCGGTGCTTGCCTGTAGGTGTTGATCGGCGCGGGTGACGCTGTCCAGGCCGCGCCAGGCGATCAGGCTGACCACCGCCATCAGCAAAATCGCCACCATCACTTCGATCAGGGTGAAGCCTTGCTGCGCGCGGTTCATGGTGCGTTCACCACGCGCAGCACACCGGCGGCGTCCCGTTGCAGGCTGAGGCGGTGTTGCCCGTCGGACAGCAGCACTCGCAACGGCGGGTTGATCCATTCGGCGTCAAGCACCAGGGTTTGGCGGGGCTCGATATCGATGTGCATGGGCGTGCTTTGCCACGGTCGCGGGCGCAATTGAGGGTCGCCTTGGAAGGTGTCCAGGCTTAAACCATCGTCGCTGCGGCGGCTGAAGCGAAAGCCCTTGGCGTCCGCGCGCCAGGTAATCGGGCGACCGTCCGCGCGGGCTTCGGCCTGAGCCACTTGTAGCAATTGGCTCAGGCGTTCGGCGTCTTGGCGCAGCAGGTGCAGCGGGTCGGGCTTGATGCTCAGGCTGATGGCGGCACTGGCGATGCCGATGATCACCAGCACCACCATCAGCTCGATCAGGGTGAAGCCGCGTTGGTTCATCGGTCGGTGCCCGGTAAGTCAGGGTGTTTGTGAAATAAAAACGTGCGAATTGCGCGGTAGGCTGATGGCACGGACAAACAGGAGGTCCCGCTCATGGCAATTTCCCTGCGTCTTTGCGCAGCCCACGGCGTGCAGGTCGGCGCGCTGCTGGCCGCGTTGGCTGCGGTGGTGGTGTGGACGCCGCTGTTGCTCACGTCCGCCGAATCCCATACGCCCGCTGCCACGCCCCAGGCCCTGGCGGCGCGCAGCGATAACCCGGCATTGCAATGGTTCTCCACCACGCCGACGGCGGTGCAGGTCAAGGTCACCGGGGTGCTGGCCGGGGCCCGTGGCGCGGTGGCGATCCTCAGCCTCAATGACGGCCCGCCGCGCAGTTTCCAGGTGGGCGAACGCCTCGCCCCAGGGGTGCGCTTGACGCTCATTGAAGGCGACGCGGTGCAGATCGAGCGCGGCGGCGAAACCCTGCAGGTCAAGATGAACAAATTGCCGGATGCGCCGGCGCTGGCGCCGCTCACTCGTCCCTGACCTGGGTGGTCAGGTGCGCCAGCGGTGGCGCCTCGCGGCTGGCGTCGAGTACTTGCACCTGCACCTGATACAGCGGGCCCGCACGTTCGATGGTCTGCTCGCAGCGTAATTTCAAGCGACCCTGATCACAGTCGAAGGTCTTTCTGCCACTGCGCAGTTGCGCCTCCAGACGCAGCTCCGCCAGGCGACTCTGCGCCGCGAGCAAAGCCATGGACTTGTCCCGCAACAGCCCGTTGCTCTGGGTCATCACCCCGGCCACGCGCACGGCAGCGGCCATGGCCACGGCGATAATTGCCAGCGCCACCAGCACTTCAATCAACGTAAAACCTTGCGCGTGGCGATAGCCGTGCATGGCGCTCTCCAAGCCCGGAAACAGGCCCGCAGACTAGCGCGGCGAGTTGACCGATTGGCGACCGAAACTCCCGAGGATTTTCAATACGACTGACATGTCTTCTTGCAACACTGCGCCCCGAACCGCACTCACCCCAAGGAATGTCGAGATGGATATCGCGCGCCTGACCTGCCCACTGCCCAGCCCTCGCGGCCAGCGTGGTTTTACCCTGATCGAGATCATGGTGGTGGTGGTGATCCTCGGGATTCTCGCCGCAATGGTGGTGCCCAAAGTGCTCGACCGTCCGGATCAGGCCCGCGCCACCGCCGCCCGGCAGGACATCGGCGGGTTGATGCAGGCGCTGAAGCTCTATCGCCTCGATCACGGCACTTACCCGAGCATGAACCAGGGCCTGAAAGTGCTGGTGGAGCGCCCGGCGGATGCCAAGAACAGCAACTGGCGTGCCTACCTCGACCGCTTGCCCAACGACCCTTGGGGCCACCCGTATCACTACCTCAACCCGGGTGCCAATGGTGAAATCGACGTGTTCTCCCTGGGCGCCGACGGCCAACCCGATGGCGACGGTGTGAATGCCGATATCGGCTCCTGGCAGTTGTAAGGCCCGCCATGAAACGGCATTCGCCCATGACGGCGAAGCAGCGCGGCATCGCGATTATCAGCGCCTTGCTGATCGCGGCGGTGGTGGCGGTGATTGCCGCCGGCCTGCTGACGCGCCAGCGCGTGTTCACCCGCAGCCTGGAGGCCGAACAATTGCGTATCCAGGGCCAGTGGCTATTGCTCGGTGCATTGGAGGACAGTCGGCAGCGGCTATGGGAGGCGCGTCAGAAGGACGTGCTGACCCGTCTCGACCAACCGTGGGCGCGTGCTCAAAAAGGCCTATTTGAAGGGCGCCTGGAAGACGAGCAGGGCAAGTTCAACCTGCGCAATCTGGTCAACCGGGGGCGGCCGGATGCCGAGCAGGTGCAGAACTTCGAACGGTTGTGCGGCTTGATCGGCGTCGACGGGGCGTTGAGTCGCCGCATCAGTCAGCGGGTCATCGCCTCGTATGACCAAACCGAGCAACCGGCCAGGTACCCGATGCTGCGCAGCCTTGACGACCTGAGCGGTGTGGAAGGGCTCGACCCGCTGCTGTTGCAGCGCATGCAGGGGTTTGTCAGCGTGTTGCCCGGGGTCACCTGGGTCAACGGCAACACCGCCCGCGCCGAAGTGCTCAGTGCGGTGGTACCGGGGTTGAGCCTGAGCCAGGCCCAGGCGCTGGTGGCCGAACGGGACGGCGGGCGCTGGTTTATCAACCGTGGCGATTTCGTCAACCGCCTGCACTTGCCCCAGGTGGCGGTGGAGTCGGTGCTGGTGGGCATCACCAGTGAGTGGTTTCGCCTGCAAGGCCAGACCCGCCGCGAACAGCGCCGGGTAACCCTCGATGCCTTGCTGCACCGCCCGGAAAATCGCCAGCCCCAAGTGATCTGGTCGCGGGTGGGGGCATGAAGCGCCTGCGTATCGGCTTGCCGCCCCTCGACCAACTGAGTGTCGACAGCCCGGTGACCTTCGCCTGGCTTGAACGTGGCGCGGTGGTTGCGCAGGGGCAGGCCAGCCTGGCCGAACTGGGCAAGACTCGCCAGCCCTTGGACTGTTTTCTGCACCCGCGCGACAGCCTGCTGACCTGTCTGGATCTGCCGCCGCTGCCGCCGAGCAAAACCCATGCAGCGGTGACCTGCGCGGCGCAGGCGCTGGTGCTGGGGCCGCTGGAGCAGATGCACGTCGCTCACGGCCCACGGGGCAGCGATGGGCGCGTGCAGGTGGGCTGGGTGCCCAAGGCCGGGCTGGCGCGGTTGGCTCAAGTGTTGAGCCAGGCGCAACTGAAGCTGCGCGGTCTGTATTCGGCGCCCTATGCCTTGCCGGTGGGCGGCGCAGCGTTAGAGGACGGCTACGGCCTGAGTCGCGACAGCCTGCACCTGGCGACGGTGCATCCGCTGGGCTTGCCGCCACTGGCGACGCCCCCGCTGGAGCCCGCGCAGCGCTGGAGCGGTGCGCTACCCGGCTGGGGCTTGCAGGCGCGCCCAAGCCAACCGTCGGGCGCCGGCTGGGGTAGGGCGCTGGCGTGCGTCGCGCTGGCCGTCGCCCTCTGGACCCTCGGCCTCAACCTGTACGCTGCCCGCCAGGCGGACGAGGGCCAACGGCTCAAGACGCAGATGAGCCAGCAAGTGCGCCAGGCGTTTCCCGAATTGCCGGTGGTGCTCAACCCCTTGCAGCAGGCGCGACAACAATTGGCCGCGCGCCAGGGCGGTACGGACACCGGCCCACGTTTCAGCGCCTTGCTGCAACTGGTCGGCAACCACCTGCCGTTTATGGTCGGCAGTGTTGAGCAATTGACCTTTGAGCAAGGCCGCCTGCACCTGGCGCTGCTGGCCGGCAGTCGTCAGCCGGCGCAGCCGGGGGAATGGCAAGCGGCGTTGGCCCAGGCCGGGTATGCCGCCACGCGCGATGAGCAGGGCTGGAGCATCGGCCCCACACAACCTGTCGAGAACGCCGAGGCCAGCGATGAATAAGTGGCTACGCGTGCGCGGCCAGGCCCAGGTGTTCTGGGCCGGTCTGGCCCAGCGTGAAAAACGCCTGCTGATCGGTGCCGGGCTGCTGCTGGCCAGCCTGTTGACCTGGCTGGTACTGGTGCAGCCGGCCTTGAAAAAAATCGCTTACTGGCAGGCCGAAACCCCCAAGCTGCGCGCCCAGGCCGAGGCCTTGCAGGTGCTGCTGCAGAATGTCGCCGCACCCCAGGTCGCCGACGACAACGCGCTGCGCCAGGCCCTTGATGGCGCCGGTCTGCGCGGCCATTACCAATTGCAGACTCTGGACCCCGGCGCATGGCGCCTGACCTTCGACAATGCCCCGGCCGACGCGGCGCTGGGCTGGTTGCTGGGCAATGTACGTACGTTTTCTCTGGAGGTGTCCGAGGCGCGTCTACAACGTGCCGGGGATGCCGTCGACAACTCGGCCGGCACTGTGTCCGGGACCGTTCGCATGGATCAGGCGCTTGGCGCTAAGGACGCTTCATGAAGTGGTCAGTCCCCCCGTTTCGCACCGTTGCGCCGCTGCTGTTGCTGGCCCTCAGTGCGTGCAGTTCCCAGGAGGCGCACAAACCCTTGCTGGTGGACAGCGAACTCGGCCAGCCCTTGGCCGACACCCGCCGTAGCGGTGCAACCGCGCTGGATCGCCAACGCGAGCCGGCCGCCAGGCCCCCGGTCAAACACGCGGTGACCAGCAGCGCCCGTGGCCAGGCCCCGGCCACCGTGAAGGTGCGCAACCCGCTGGGGGACCAGCCGGTGCAGCTCAACTTTGTCGATGCCGATATCCAGGCGGTGGTGCGCGCGTTGTCCCGTGCCACCGGCCAGCAATTCCTGGTGGACCCTCGGGTCAAAGGCAACCTGACCCTGGTCAGCGAAGGCCAGGTGCCGGCCCATCAGGCTTACGACATGCTGCTGGCGGCATTGCGCATGCAGGGTTTCAGCGTGGTGGACGTGGGTGGGGTGGCCCAGGTGGTGCCGGAGGCGGATGCCAAGCTGCTCGGCGGGCCGATCTATAGCGCCGGCAGCAGCGGCATGCAGACCCGCACCTTTCGCCTGCAATATGAGAACGCGGTCAACCTGATCCCGGTGCTGCGCCCGATCGTGTCGCCAAACAACCCGATCAACGCATACCCCGGCAATAACAGCATCGTGATCACCGATTACGCCGACAACCTCGCGCGCGTCGCGCAGATCATCAGCGGTATCGACACCCCCAGTGCCATCGACACCGATGTGGTGCAGGTGCAGAACGGCATCGCGGTGGACATCGCAGCCATGGTCGCCGAACTGTTGGAGACCCAGGGCGCGGACCCCACCCAGAAGATCAATGTGGTGGGCGACCCGCGCTCCAACGCCATCATCATCCGCGCCGGCAGCCCCGAGCGCACCGAGCTGGCGCGCAACCTGATCTACAAACTCGACAATGCCCAGAGCAACCCCAGCAATATGCATGTGGTGTATTTACGCAACGCCCAGGCCGGCAAACTGGCGCAGTCGTTGCGTGGGTTGCTGACCGGCGAAAGTGAGTCGGGGGTCAGTGATGAAGCGCGCAACAAGCTCAGCGCTATGGGCGGCGGCAGCCTGAACACGACAGCCGGCGGTGCAGCCCAGACCGGCAGCGGCACGCCCACCGGCAGCAGCGTGCAGCCCGTCTATGGGCAAACCGGCGCCGCCACCACCGCAACCAGCGGTACCAGCGCCGCCAGCGATCAAAACACCGCGTTCAGTGCCGGCGGCGTGACCATCCAGGCCGACGCCACCACCAATACCTTGCTGATCTCCGCGCCGGACCCGCTGTACCGCAACCTGCGCGAGGTGATCGATATGCTCGATCAGCGCCGCGCTCAGGTAGTGATCGAAAGCCTGATCGTCGAGGTAGGGGAAGATGACGCCACCGAGTTCGGCGTGCAATGGCAGGCCGGCAACCTGGGGGGTAAAGGTGGGTTCGGCGGCGTCAATCTGGGCGGCACTGGTATCAATGGCAGCCCCGCCAGCAAAACCAGTATCGACGTGCTGCCCAAGGGCCTGAATATCGGCCTGGTGGACGGCACCGTGGATATCCCGGGGATCGGCAAAGTGCTGGACCTCAAGGTGCTGGCCCGTGCGTTGAAAAGCAAAGGCGGCACCAATGTGCTGTCCACGCCGAACCTGCTGACCCTGGACAACGAAGCCGCGAGTATTTTCGTCGGCCAGACCATTCCCTTCGTCACCGGCAGCTATGTGACCGGCGGCGGAGGCACCAGCAACAACCCGTTCCAGACCGTCACGCGCGAAGAGGTCGGGCTCAAGCTCAACGTACGCCCGCAGATTTCCGAAGGCGGCACGGTGAAGCTGGATATCTATCAAGAGGTCAGCAGCCTGGATGCGCGGGCAACCGTAAGTGCCGGCGCGGTGACCAACAAGCGCGCGATCGACACCAGCATCCTCTTGGATGACGGGCAGATCATGGTGCTCGGCGGTCTGTTGCAGGACGGCTACAGCCAAAGCAACGACGCGGTGCCGTGGCTGTCGGATATCCCCGGGCTGGGGGCGCTGTTCCGCAATCAAAAGCGCAGCGTCAGCAAGACCAACCTGATGGTGTTCCTGCGGCCCTACATCATCCGCGACAGCGGCGCCGGGCGCAGCATCACCGTGAACCGCTACAACTTCATGCGCCGCGCCCAGGGCGCATTGCAACCGGAACACAGCTGGGCCATGCCGGATGTGCAGGCGCCGCAGTTGCCGGCGGTGGAGAAGGCGATTCCGGGCGCGCAACCGGGGCCGAGGGCTGCTATCCGCGCAGTGCCGGTGGGCGTACGACCATGAATTTAAATGAAGATCCAAATGTGGGAGGGGGCGTGCCCCCGCTGAGGGTGTGTCAGCCACAGATGTACAAACTGATCCACCGCTATCGCGGGCAAGCCCGCTCCCACATTTGCACCGTTCTCGGTCAGGAAGATACCTTGTGAGCCTTCTCCCTTACGCCTGGGCCAAGGCCCAACGCATCCTGCTGCGCCCCGGTGACAGCGGCATGTTGCTCACCGTGTGCCCCTCGACACCCGGTTGGGCCATCAGCGAAGCGCGCCGCCAGTTCGGCGAGTCGCCCGTGGAGCAGGTGCGCGACGACGAACTGGACGGCCTGCTCGCCACGGCCTACGCCGACACCGGCAGCGCCGCCGCTGTGGTGGGCGCGGCGGAAAACGAAGTCGACCTCGACCGCCTGATGCAGGCCATCCCCGAGATCACCGACCTGCTCGACACCCAGGACGGCGCGCCGGTGATCCGCATGATCAACGCCTTGCTCACCCAGGCCGCGCGGGACGAGGCCAGCGATATTCATATCGAACCTTATGAAAGCCACTCGGTGGTGCGCTACCGCGTCGACGGCACCCTGCGCGACGTGGTCTCGCCGCGCAAGGCGTTGCACGGCGCTTTGGTATCGCGGATCAAGATCATGGCGCAGCTGGACATCGCCGAAAAACGCCTGCCCCAGGACGGCCGTATCGCCCTGCGCGTGGCCGGGCGGCCGATTGATATCCGCGTGTCGACGGTGCCGACCGGCCACGGCGAGCGCGTGGTGATGCGCCTGCTCGACAAACAGGCTGGGCGCTTGCAGCTGGAAACCCTGGGCATGGACCCGCAGTTGCTGGTGCGCCTCGATGCGCTGATCCGCCAGCCCCACGGCATCGTGTTGGTGACCGGCCCCACCGGCAGCGGCAAAACCACCAGCCTTTACGCCGCCCTGGCGCGGTTGGACGCCAGCACGCGCAATATCCTCACCGTGGAAGACCCGGTGGAGTACGACCTGCCGGGCATCAGCCAGATCCAGGTCAACGCCAAGATCGACATGACCTTCGCCCTGGCCCTGCGCGCAATCCTGCGCCAGGACCCGGACATCATCATGATCGGTGAGATCCGTGACCTGGAAACTGCGCAGATCGCCGTGCAAGCCTCGCTGACCGGGCACCTGGTGCTCGCCACCCTGCACACCAACGACGCGGTGTCGGCGGTCAACCGCCTGGTGGACATGGGCGTGGAACCGTTTCTGTTAGCGTCGTCGTTGCTGGGGGTGTTGGCCCAGCGTTTGGTGCGGCGGCTGTGCCCGCATTGTAAGCAGCCGGACCCGACCGCGCCGGGCACCTGGCGCCCGGTGGGTTGCGCGCAGTGCAATCAGGTGGGCTACAGCGGACGCACTGGGATCCATGAGTTGTTTTATGTCGACGACGCGGTGCGCGGGCTGATCCATCAAGGTGCCGGGGAACAGGACCTGCGAGTGGCGGCACGCCGCGCCGGCATGTTCAGCCTGCGCGAAGACGGCGAGCGCTGGGTGCGCAGCGGCACCACCGCGCCGGAAGAAATCCTGCGCGTGACCCGGGACGCCGGATGAATCGCTATCGCTATGAAGCCGCCGATGCCAGCGGCCGCATCGAGATCGGGCATACCGAGGCCGACAGCCAGAGCGCGGCCTTCAGCCTGTTGCGCGGTCGCGGCCTGACCGTGCTGGCGTTGCAGGAGCAAACCCCGGCAACGGCAGGCGGCGGCCTGTTCACTGCCAAGCTCTCCGACAACGACCTGGCCTGGGCCACCCGGCAACTGGCGAGTCTGCTCGGTGCCAGCCTGCCCCTGGAAGCGGCCTTGAGCGCCACGGTGGAGCAGGCCGAGAAAAAACACATCGCCCAGACCCTCAGTGCGGTACGCACCGATGTGCGCGGCGGCATGCGCCTGGCCGATGCCCTGGCTGCGCGGCCACGGGATTTTCCGTCGATTTACCGCGCGCTGATCGCGGCGGGGGAGGAGTCCGGCGACCTGGCCCAGGTCATGGAGCGTCTGGCCGACTACATCGAAGAGCGCAACAACCTGCGAGGCAAGATCCTCACCGCGTTTATCTACCCCGGCGTGGTGGGGCTGGTGTCCATCGGCATCGTGATCTTCCTGCTCAGCTACGTGGTGCCCCAGGTGGTCAGCGCGTTCTCCCAGGCACGCCAGGACCTGCCGGGGCTGACCCTGGCCATGCTCAACGCCAGCGACTTCATTCGCGCCTGGGGCTGGTTGTGCTTTAGCGGCCTGGTCGGTGCGTTCTGGGGCTGGCGCCTATACCTGCGCAATCCGCTGGCGCGCCTCAACTGGCATAGCCGCGTGCTGCGCTTGCCACTGATCGGGCGCTTCGTGCTGGGCTTGAACACTGCACGCTTCGCCTCGACCCTGGCCATCCTCGGCGGTGCCGGCGTGCCGTTGCTGCGCGCCCTGGACGCGGCGCGGCAAACCCTGTCCAACGAGCGCCTGAGCCAATGCGTGAGCGACGCCACGGCCAAGGTGCGCGAAGGGGTCAACCTGGCGCCGGCGCTGGCGGTGGAGAAAGTCTTTCCGCCGGTGCTGATCCACCTGATCGCCAGTGGCGAAAAAACTGGGTCGCTGCCGCCGATGCTCGAACGCGCCGCGCAAACCCTGTCCAAGGACATCGAACGTCGCGCCATGGGTATGACCGCGCTGCTGGAGCCCCTGATGATCGTGGTGATGGGCGCGGTGGTGCTGGTGATCGTGATGGCGGTGCTGTTGCCGATCATCGAAATCAACCAATTGGTCACCTGATACGCGCCGGGTTTTGCCTGGCTCCCGATGGCTCGGGGCCAAGCTCGGGTTCCTCATTCCGTCATCTTTCAACCCCGTGCATGGCCCTGCGGCCAGTGGCGAAAACCATTGCGCTCGGCGGCGCCCAAACCGCTCAAAACGATGACCGAAACACCCGAGAATCTTTTTCAAAATCAAGCGCTTTCTCCCGAGGTTTTTTCCTTTAGCTGTCATCGAATGCTGCGAAATTTCCTACCCATGGCCTCCGCCTTCGCCACCCCCGGAACACGGCCTGGGTCCGAAGCCATGGCGTCATGCAAGAGCCATCTACCCCAAACGTACAAACACGATGAAAGGAGATTCTTCATGTTTAAGCGCAACGTTCTCGCGGTATCCATGACCCTCGCTGCACTGTGCTCGGCCCAGGCGGCCATGGCGGACATCAACGGCGGCGGCGCCACGCTGCCACAACCGCTGTACCAGACCGCTGGCGTACTCACCACCGGCTTCGCACCCTACATCGGTGTGGGCAGCGGCAACGGCAAGTCGGCGTTCCTGAACAACGACTACACCAAGTTCGTGGCCGGCGTGACTAACAAGAACGTGCACTGGGCCGGCAGCGATTCCAAGCTGAGCGCCGCTGAGTTGCTGGCTTACAAAACCAACAAGCAACCGACCTGGGGCAAATTAATCCAGGTGCCGTCGGTGGCCACGTCGGTGGCGATTCCATTCAACAAAACGGGCACCAACGCTGTCGATTTGAGCGTCAACCAACTGTGCGGCGTGTTCTCCGGCCGCCTGACCGACTGGAGCCAGATCACCGGCGCTGGCCGCACCGGCCCGATCACCCTGGTGTATCGCAGCGAGTCCAGCGGCACCACTGAACTGTTCACGCGCTTCCTGAACGCCAAGTGCGCCGAAGCTCAACCGTTCGCCGTGACCACCACGTTCTCGTCCAGCTACGGTGGTGGCCTGCCGTCGACTGCTGTTGCCGCCGCCGGTAGCCAGGGCGTGATGGATGCGCTGAATGCAGCGCAAGGACGTATCACCTACATGAGCCCGGATTACGCCGCGACCACCCTGGCCGGCCTGGATGACGCCACCAAAGTCGCCAAAGTCGCCGGTGTTTCCCCTGCGCCTGCCAACGTGTCGACCGCCATCGGCCAGATTCCTGCGCCCACCGAAGCACGGGCTGACGGCTCGTTCATCGACGCGACCAACCAGGACAACTGGGTACCGGTCTTCGCGGCCACGGCCAGCGGCTCAGCCACCTTCGCTTACCCTTCCAGCGGCTACCCGATCCTGGGTTTCACCAACCTGATCTTCAGCCAGTGCTACGCCGATGCGACCCAGACCACCCAAGTGCGCGGCTTCTTCAACCGCCACTACGGCAGCCTGGTGAACAACGACACCGCCATCAACAACAACCGCTTCGTGCCGCTGCCAGCGAACTGGAAAAAAGCCGTGCGTGACACCTTCGCCACTGCCACCAGCGCTCAAGGCATCGGCAACACCAGCGTGTGCAACGCCATCGGTCGTCCGCTGTAACCCCCGCTGTTCAGCACCGCTTTACCGATCAGCAACGGCCCGTGCCGTTGCTGATTTTTTTTGCGCTAACAGCCGTATATGAACTTTGCGTGACAGAAGTTCAGTCCGGCCCCTCGCCAACCGCCTAACCCTCATACGTGAGCCTGTGTTGCTCCTGGCGATAACAAAGAAGGAAGTGTCCCGATGGTCCGCTGCAAACCCACGCTTAAGCTGAATGCCCAGGGCTCACGGGCCCAGACTGTGTTGCGTCTCAAGCCGCTGGCGCAGGTCATCGCCTTATGGGTGGTGGCGGGCAACGCCTCGGCGGCGACGGCGTTCAGTCCGGCCTGGTTCGCGGCCAAGGGGGCGACCCAGGCGACCACGGCGGCGCGCATCACTGCCGGGCAAATGCCGTCGGTGCCGACCTTGAACCAGCAGGCGCGGGTCAATCAGCAGTTGGCGCGTTCCATCAGCACCCTGAACACCAGCGTCGCGGCGATTGCGGCGCAGCAGGCCGCTCAGGCCGCCGGCCGGCAAGCGGCGTTCGGCCAGGTGTCGACGATTCCCGATGGCCTGGGCAAAGGCGGCCTGCAAGTGGACAACAGCCTGACCCAGGGCTGGACCAACGCCAAGGCGCCGACCCAGACCCAGGCCGGCGGCAAGACCACGGTGAGCATCGAGCAGACCGCCGACAAGGCGATCCTCAATTGGGAAACCTTCAACGTCGGGCGCAACACCACGGTGGACTTCCAGCAGCAGTCCACCTGGGCAGTACTCAACCGCGTCAACGACGCCCAGGCTCGCCCCAGCGAAATCCAGGGCCAGATCAAGGGCGCCGGGACGGTGATGATCATGAACCGTAACGGTGTGGTGTTCAGCGGCACCAGCCAGGTCAACGTGCGCAACCTGGTAGCGGCGGCGGCGAACATCACCGATGAACAGTTCACCCAGCGCGGCCTGTATGTCGACACCAATGGCACCCAACCGACATTCACCGACGCGGCGGGCAAGGTTCAGGTGCAGCGCGGCGCATTGATCCAGACCCACAACGCCGCCACCTCCACCGACGCCGGCGGCTATGCCTTGCTGCTGGGCAGCGACGTGGAAAACGCCGGCACCATCATCACCGCCAAGGGCCAGACTACCTTGGCGGCCGGTGACAGTTTCTACATCCGCAAAGGCGTGGGCACGGCGGGTAACGAGCGTTCCACCACCCGTGGCAATGAAGTCGCCACCAGCCTCAAGGCGGGCAGCACGGCGGGTGCGGTGACCAACAGCGGCCTGATCATGGCATCCACCGGCGACGTCACCCTGACCGGGCATCAGGTGCAGCAGAACGGCGTGGCCCTGGCCAGCACCTCGGTGGACACCCGCGGCACCGTGCACTTGCTCAACGCGGCCAGCGACAGCAGCGGCAGCGTCAGCCTGGGGGAGGGCAGCACCACCGCGAT
The DNA here is from genome assembly GCF_016307435.1 of Pseudomonas sp. S4_EA_1b. Classification (NCBI taxonomy): domain Bacteria; kingdom Pseudomonadati; phylum Pseudomonadota; class Gammaproteobacteria; order Pseudomonadales; family Pseudomonadaceae; genus Pseudomonas; species Pseudomonas sp. S4_EA_1b. The sequence continues at coordinate 13,455 of NZ_JAEILC010000099.1, forward strand.
CCTGCTGGACGCCAGTGGCAGCACCGCACTCAACAGTCAGAAAGACAATGGCCTGATCAAACTCGACGGCAGCCCCGCCAATTTGATCGGCGGCGCGTTCAACCACCTCAGCGCGGTAGTCGACCGCACGGACCAGTCACGGATCGAGATCGTCAGCGGCGGCACTGTGGATTTCCGCAAGGGCTCGATCACCCTCGCCACCGGCGGCCAGGTGGCCGTCAGTGCCGGCCAGCGCAGCCTGGTGCGCGACGGGGCGATGATCGATGTATCGGGGGCCGTCGGCGTCAAGGTGGCGATGGAAGCCAACAACATCAAGATCAACGTGCAGGGTAACGAGCAGCGCGATGCGTCGGTCAACCGCGACAACGGCCAACTGATCAACAGTGATGTGTGGGTCGACCTTCGCGACCTGGTGTTTGTGCCCGCCGGCACCAACGGCTACGCCACCGACCGCTGGTACACCGCCGGTGGCCTGCTGGAAGTCGGCGGTTACCTCGGCACCCAGGGCCATTCGGTGGGTGAATGGATGGCCCAGGGCGGCACCGTGACCTTTACCGGCAAGGAAGCGGTGACCCAACAGGGCGCGCAGATCAATCTGTCGGGCGGCACCGTGGACGTGCAAGGCGGCTATATCCGCCAGACCTGGCTCAAAGGGCCGAATCGCCGTTTGTACGAGCTGTCCAAAGCGCCCGGCGACATTCTCTATTCCGGTATCTACAAGGGTTACGAAGACACTAGCGTGCGCTGGGGCCAGACCGAGTATTACTACAACCCGCTGATCGCCCCCCAAGGCCGCAATGAGGCCGGGTACACCGTGGGCCGGGACGCCGGCAAACTGGTGGTCGGCACCTCCAGCGCGGTGCTGGAAGGCCGCCTGATCAGCGATGTGTTCCAAGGCGATCGCCAGACTCAGGCGCCCATGCCCAACCTGGACGGTTACCAGCAATCCCAGAAGGCCATGGCCCAGCTCGCGCAGTTGATCGTGGGCCAGTACACGCCGTTCTACAACAAAGCCAACGGCACCTTGCGCTACGCCTTGGGGGCGAACGCCGATCAGGTGACGCTCGAAAACGACACGCAAGCGATTGCCGATGACCTGGACCTTGCCAATGCACTGCCGGCCGACCGCCAGGGCAAGATCGTGCTCGACAGCGACCTGCTCAATGCCGCGCCGTTGGGCGCCATCAAGGTCGCGGCTCGCCAGCAGGTCAGCGTCAATGGCGCGCTGCGCGTGGCCGACGGCGGCGATATCACCCTGTTCGGGCCGCGCGTCGACATCAATGCCAACCTCACGGCCCACGGCGGCAGCCTTAACGCCGGCAACATTCTCAGCCAGGTCAACCCGTTCAAGGCCGGCGTGGTCGAGGACACCACCCTGGCCGGTGGCGCGCAGGTCACGCTGGGCGCAGGCGTCAAACTCGACACCAGCGGGCGCTGGAATAACCTGCTGCTGGAACCCGGCAATGGCAGCGGCCTTGCGTATATCAACGGCGGCAAGGTTTCGCTGCGCAGTTCGAGCCAGTTGAACCTGGCGGCCGGCAGCGGGGTGGACGTGTCCTCCGGGGCCACCCTGGGGGTAGACGGCAAGTTGATCGGCGGCAAAGGCGGCAACGTGACCCTGGGCGCCCTCGGCGCTCTGGCCCTGGATGGCGACGTGCGCGGTTATGGCGTCAATGGCGGCGGCACCTTGGCCTTGCAGGCGCGCACGGTGCAGATCGGCAACCGTGTCGGCGCGATGGACCCGGACACCTTGCACCTGGCCGGCGACTTCTTCGACAAGGGCTTCTCGGCCTACGACATCACCGGCAACGAAGGGCTGATCGTCACCGACGGCACTCAAGTGAATGTCAGCCTGCCGACCTATCGATTGGGCGCGCAGGCGTCCACGGTGGCGACCGGCGGCGCACCGACCACGGCCCTGGAGCAGTGGACCTCGCCGCTGTATCAGGAAGATGCCGCCAAAGGCGTGCTGACCCAGCGTCGCGGCGCCGGTTTGAGCCTTACCGCCGGCAATGTATTCGCCACGGCGGCGCAACTGGCGAGCACGGCCTTGACCGTGGGCCAGGGGGCGGTGATCAACGTCGATCCTGGGCAGGCCATCAACTTGCGCAGCGTCGGTCAGTTGACAATGGATGGCACGCTCAATGCCTGGGGCGGCAGCGTCAGCCTTGAGGGGCTGACTGCAGCCACTTCGGAAGCGGTGAATGCGGCCGGTCATGGCCGCTCGATCTGGGTTGGCGAGCACGCACTGATCGATGTGGCAGCGCGTGCAGCCACGGCGGTGGACAGCCAAGGGCGCCGTTATGGCGTGGTGCGTGACGGCGGCAGCATCAGCCTGGGCGGCACGCTGGACCTGAACACCGGCCTGGCCAAGGCCAGCGACCTGTTTGTGGTGGTCCGCGACGGCGCACGACTGGACGCCTCCGGCACCCAAACCGAGCTGACAGTGCCGGGGCAGGGCACGGTGTCGGTAGCCAGTAACGGCGGCAGCATCAGCCTGGCCTCCAACAACGGCCTGTACCTGGAGGGCAGCGTGATGGCCAGGGCCGGTGGCGCTGGCGCGGCGGGCGGCAGTCTTAACCTGGCGCTGGAAAGTCCGTATTACACCAAGACCGGGGTCGCTGACCGGGTGCTCAAGGTGCGTGAACTGGTGCTCGGCCAAGGGCATTCACCGAGCGCTCTGGCTGGCACGGCCGAAGCGGCGGCCGATAGCCTGGACTATGGGCACGCACGTCTGGGCGTGGATCAAGTCCAGGCCGGCGGCTTCGATAACCTCGCGCTGCTGAGCAATGGTTTGCTGAGCTTTGACGGCGACATCCGCCTGAATATGGGCCAGAGCCTGCGTCTGTACAGCCGTGGCTATGGCCTGAGCGACAACGCCGCCGCCACGGCACGCATCGACCTGTCGGCGCCGCACCTGCTGCTGGCGGGCTATCTGCCGCCCCCCGAGAGCGGCAAGGATTTCTACGTGCGTCCGGTGCCGGTGCTGCCGGTGCCGTCCCAGCGTGCCACTCAGGCGCAGTTCAACGCCGAGGGGCAGTTGGTCGAAGTGCGTGGCAATGTGATCTTCGGTAACCGCAGCAGTCTGTACCGCGCCGACGCCAGCCAGGCCAGCCTTGAGCGCCGCGGCTTCGACCAGGTCAACCTGACCAGCCAGGGCGACTTGCGCTTTCTGGCGGGGACTTCCGTGAACGACATCATCACCGGCGTCAGCACCCAGTTGCTGACCCAGGGCGACATGACCTTGCGCGCGGCGCAGGTGTACCCCGCCACGGACGTCAGTGCCCGGGTGATTGCCGGCTACCTCGGTGAGTCCAGCACCATTACCCAGGGCCTGGACTTTAATCCGCTGCGCAGCTTGACCCTTGGCCGCGTCGGCAGCACGGAGGCTGCGTTGCCGTATTCGGCGTTCGGGCGCCTGCAACTGGGCGCCGCCACCGTCAAGCAAGGCGGCGTGGTGCGCGCGCCGCTGGGCTTGATCAATATCGGCAGCATGGGCAGCAGCCAGGTGCAATTGCTGCCGGGCAGCGTCACTTCGGTGAGCGGCAAGGGGTTGGTGCTGCCCTATGGCGGCACCCTGGACGGGCAGGTCTACACCTATAACGGCAAGACCGTGGCCTTTCTCGGGCAGGGCGGATTGGTCAATACCAACAGCGACCTGAGCGTCGGCGTGATTCTGGGCGGCCAGTCGGTGGCCGTGCAGTCGGGGGCGGTCGTCGATCTGTCGGGCGGTGGCGAGCTGCTGGGCGCCGGGTTTATCTCCGGACGCGGCGGCTCCACGGATGCGCGCTACAACCCCCTGGTGCAGTTCGGTGCCAGTGCCGGGTTCGTGCTGCCGGGGCTGTCCACCAACCCGGTCTACGCCATTGTGCCGGGGGCACAGCCGGGTGCGGCGCCGGTTGCGGCCGAGGGCGGTGCCGTGGCGCCGTTGGTGGGCCAACAGGTCACCATCGGCGCCGGGGTGCCGGGCTTGCCGGCCGGCACCTACACCTTGATGCCGTCCACCTACGCGCTGATGCCGGGGGCTTATCGCGTGGAGATCAATGGCCTGGCGGGGCTGGGCAGCGACAACGCGACCACCTTGATGCGCAACGGCTCGTGGGCCACCTCCGGGCAGTTGTCGATTGCCCATACCGGCATCCGCAACAGCGTCGCCACCCCATTGATCCTGACCTCGGCGGACACCCTGCGCCGCTATTCCCAATACAACGAAACCAGTTACGCCCAGTTCGCCAAGGCCGATGCCGCCCGGTTGGGCGTACCGCGCCCTCTGCTGGAAGCCGACGCCAAAACCTTGAAGTTGGCCTTGCGCCCCGGCGCGGGGGCCGATGGGTTTTCATTCAACGGTATCGGGCGCTTTGACGCCGCCACCGGCGGCTACGGCGGTACGGTCGCGGTGCTCGACCAGAGCCGGTTGGGTATCGAGGTGGTGGCGCCGCAGGCGTCTGCCACCGCCGGTTTCGGCGGCATTAGCCTCAGAGCCGACACCCTCAATGCTATCGGTGCCGCACGGTTGATGATCGGCGGCATGACGGTGGTGGATTACGGTCAGTCGGGTAACTTCATCAGCCTGGCCAGCGGGGTGAATGCCGCCAACAGCAACATCACTGTGCGGGCCGGTGCCACCCTGGCGGCGCCGGAAGTGTTCCTGGTCAGCGACACCGGCGCCATCGTGGTGGAGCAGGGCGCCTCCCTCAACACCTTGGGCCGGGGCAAGGCCAGCTACGATGCCCGCGACGGGTTTATTTATCAGGTCGCCAATATGCTCGGGGTGTCCAACGGCTTGCTCAACGTGGTCAGCGCCTCGCGGCCTGGCGGTGTGATCAGCGAGGGGATCAACGTCGGCGCCTGCGCTGCCCAATCTTGCGTCGGCCAGACCGGGCTGTACTCCGAGGGCAGTATCGTGGCCCTGACCGACGGCACGTTCCAACTGGGCGACCAAGTGCGCTATGGCACCCGTCACCTCAACCTGGGCGTGAGCACCATCAACCTGGGCAGCGTCGCAGCCCTGGCCGCGGCGGCCGCCGGCAACCGCTTGCCGGCCGGTTTGACCTTGAACCAGGCTCTGCTCGACCGCCTGCTGCGCGGCGACACGCAACTCGGCGCCCCGGCCTTGGAAACCCTGCAACTGTCGGCACGCGACGGGTTCAACCTGTATGGCAACGCCAGCCTCGACACCTATGACCCGTTGACCGGCAAATCGCTGCTGAGCAACCTGATGCTGTCCACTCCGGCGCTGTACGGCGCCGGCGACGCCAACGACGTGGCGACCCTGCACACCGCCAATCTGATCTGGCTGGGCGCCACCCAGGCCCCGGGCGCAGTGGTAACGGGCGGTGCGGGCACCGGCAGCGGGCGCCTGGATATCAACGCCGAGCGCATTGAGTTCGGGTATGGCGCCTTCGGTCAGCCGAGCAACGTGAAAAGCTTCGACCGGTTGGCCCTGGGCTTTGCCACGGTGAACCTCAACGCCAGCGAACGCATTACCGCCAACCACAAAGGCAGCCTGTCGGTGTACCAGCGCCAGGGTGCCTATGACCCGGTCAGCGGTTACCAGTACAGCGGTGGCAACTTGACCATTCGCACGCCGTTGATGACCGGTGAGGCCGGTTCGGTGAACAGCATCAAGGCCGGCGGTGCGATTGACATCGGTGCGTCGTCAGGCCCCCGTGGCAACGCCAACGGCCAGGGCGCGCAACTGTCCCTGCAGGGCGACAGCCTGCGCGTGGCCAGTGCGGTGGTATTGCCCAGCGGCAAAGTCAGCCTCAGTACACGGGGTGATCTGGTGCTGACCGACGACGCCCTGATCGATGTGGCCGGCCGTGCGATGCGCTTCAACGACGTGACCCAATACGGCTGGGGCGGCGACGTGCTGCTGGACAGCCGCAGCGGCAATATCCTGCAGGCGGCGGGCTCGACCATCGATCTGTCGGCCCAGCATAACCAGGCCGGCAAATTGCGCGCGGTGGCCACGGATGCGGCGGGCGGTATCGTCGATCTGCAAGGCAAGATCCTCGGCAGCAGCAGTGGCTATTTCAACGCCGGCGGCACCTCGATGCCGCAACCGGCGGGCAGCGTGGAGATCCAGGCGCAGCGCCTGGGCAGCAGCGGTGCTTTGGACCAACAGTTCGCTGACCTCAACCAACGCCTGAACCAGGGCCAGGTGTTCGGCGCGCGCAGTTTCCAACTCAAACAAGGCGACCTGACCATCGGCGATGGGCTCAAGGCCGGCAGCATCAGTGTGTCGGTGGACAACGGCAGCCTGCGGGTCACTGGCCTGGTGGATGCCAGCGGCGAGCGCGTCGGCACTATCAACCTGGCCGGCAAGCACGGCCTGACCCTGGACGGCAGCGCCGTGCTCGATGCCCACGGCAGCAAGTTGCGGGTGGACAGCTACGGCAAGATCATCGACGCGCCGAACCGCGCCATGGTGGTGCTGGGGTCCGGCGATGGTCAACTGACCCTGGCCGACGGCGTGCGCATCGACCTGCGCCACGGCACTGCCGCCACCGGCAACGACGGGCGCCTGCGCGGCACCCTGGAGCTGAATGCGCCGCGCCTGATCAACCCGGATGGCAGCAGCAATGACGTGGCCATCGACGCTCACGGGCGGTTAGCCATCCAAGGCGCGCGCTCCATCACCCTCAACGGCATGGCGCGCTATGACGATGCGCCGGAAAAAACCGACCCGACCGCCAGCGGCAGGCCGTACCAGGAAATCACCCAGGGCTACCTGGACCAGAAACACGCCCTGAGCGAAGCCTTTATCAATGCGGCGCTGCTCAATCAGAACCTGCTGGATAACAAACTCGCCGGCCTGAACAACGCCACCTACGCCGATGCCTTGCACCTGCGCCCAGGGGTGGAAATCGTCAGTAAAACCCAGGACGGCGACCTGGTGGTGCAGGGTGACCTGGACCTGTCCGGCTACCGCTATGCCAGCCTCAACCCCCATAGCGTCAAGGACAACGCGGTCTACGGCTCCGGTGAATCCGGCAGCCTGACCCTGCGCGCCGGTGGCGACCTGAATATCTACGGCAGCCTCAACGATGGCTTCGCCAAACCGCCGGTGTCCGAGGATGACAAAGGCTGGGTGCTGCTACCGGGCGTCGACTTCAGCGGCGGCACTATCGTGGTGCCGGGCAACGGCGTGACCCTGGCCGATGGCACGGCGTTCCCGGCCGGCAGCACGTTGAATTACGACCTGCCTATCAAAGCGCTGACGATGGCCGCCGGCACCCGCTTGCCGGTGGCCGCGACGTTGGGCCAGGAGCTGGTATTGCCAGCGGGCAGCGTGGTCTCGGCCGATGTGCGCGATGCCGGCGGCAACCTGTTGCTCGCTGCGGGCACCTTGTTGCGTGAGGCGCAGACCCTGGCGATCGGCACCCAATTGGGCGCCGGCACACTGTTGGCCCAAGGCACCCGACTGGACGGTATGACCTGGCCCAAGGGTGTGCCGCTGCCGGCGATACACCAGGCGAACGCGGCCAATAACACGGTGCAGCTCAGTGGCAGCAAAGCCTTGCCCAAGGGCGCACTGATCCCGGCTGGGACCGATGTGAAACTGCCCAACAATGCGACCTCGGTCGCCCTGCGCGTCGGGGTTTCCGGCCCGGCCGGGCAGGTCTGGGCGATTTCGCCGATGCTGGCCGAAGGTACCCAGTCGTGGTCGTTGCGCCTGGTGGCGGGCGCCGATACCGAGGCGGCGGACAGCCGTCTGCTGCAAGCCCATCCGCGCAGCGGCGATATGCACTTGGCGGACAACCACTACGGGATGTTCGCCAAGCAATTGCCGAGCAAGGGCATTCAGACCTGGACCGCCCTGGCGGTGGCTGAACTGAGTGGCGCGGGTGTGGATGTCAAGGTAGGTGACCCCATCGAGCAATCGTTGCTCGACGCGATGGGCCAGGGTTCGATCGAGGATTTCTGTGCCAGTTCGCCGGACTACTGCGCAATGAAAGTGACCTACGTGTGGACTCAGAAAGCGGCCGATGAATTGTTGGAACAGGCCAGTATCGTGGTTCCGGTAGGGGGGGTGATCACCGAGGAGTTCCTGGCCAGCCTGCAGTTGCCGGGTGTGGACGAGCTGTGCGCCGTCGCGCCGGATTACTGCGCGGCCCAGAGCAATACCGAATACGGCGCCACGCCGTCGAGTACGCGCTGGAGTGTGATCCGCACCGGCAGCGGCGACCTTGAACTGTTGAGCGCGGGCAACCTGCAGATGGACTCGTTGTTCGGCGTGTACACCGCGGGCACCTCATCGACCGGCACCTTCGCCGGTGACCCCTACAACCTGCCGAAGGCAAAACGGGCGGGCGCCGATCCGTTGACCAGTACGGTGCTGAACGACGCCGGCAGCTTCTTCGAACAGTTCGTCAACGGCTCGTCCACCAGTCTGTACCGCGCCTGGTACCCGGAAGCCGGCGGCAATCTGACCCTGAATGTGGGCGGTGACCTGACCGGGCATATCACCAGCAGCGTAGCCAGCAGCGTGCGCCCCAACCCCAAGGATGTCGGGGTCGACTCGGCGGCCGTCGGCAACTGGCTATGGCGCCAGGGCAGCGGTGCCGTGGCGACGGGCGGGCCGGCGCAACCGACGGCCTGGTGGATCAACTTCGGCAGTTACACCGCAACCGCGGCGGCGGACAAACTGCTCGGTTTCACCGGCTTCGGCACCCTGGGCGGCGGCAACCTGGACGTCAATGTGAGCGGCAACGCCGGGGTGCTGGATACCTTGGGCTACAGCGTGTATCGCCCCGAGGTGAACCCCCATAGCCAGGGCTTGGTTCTGGCCGTCGGCAGTACCGGACGGATCGCCGCCGATGGCAGCCAGCAGCTGACCGGTGGCGGCGATTTGCGTGTCCGCATCGGCGGCGCGCTGAACCCCGCCAGCGTGGCCGCCACCACGGACCACCGTGACGGCGTGCTGGTCAACCTGCGCGGCGACGTGCAGTTGCGCAGCGCGACCATGGGCAGTGTCGACCTGCTGTACGGCAGCACGGCGCGCAGCCAAAGCCCGGGTGAAACCCGCGCGTTCGACCCGCAGGTCGCGACCCGTGGCGTTGCCCGTGGCGGCATGACCCTGGTCCCCGGTGATGCCACGTTCAACCTGCAAACCCTGGGCGACCTGGTGGTGCAGAACGTCGAAGACCCAGGCCGGGTGGTGCTCTCCCATGTGTCGCCGTTTGCCCAAGGCGCCTCACTTGGCGGCGGTTCCAGCTGGTTTACGCTGTGGACCCGAGACACCGCCATCGACCTGTTTTCCCTGGGCGGCAACCTCACGCCCTTCAGCCGCATCGACGCGCTCCCCGACTTGGCGGTGGTGTATCCCTCGATCCTCAGGGCCACCGCCGCCGGCGGCAGCCTGTATTACGGTAAAGCGGCCGAGGCCCAGGCCAACGGCGATAACACCTACATGTTCCCCTTGCTGTTGGCGCCCGCCGACAATGGCCAGTTGCAGTTCCTCGCCCAGGATTCGATCTACGCCGGCGGCATGACCGTCAGCCGCTCCGGCACTGCCAGCAGTGCCATGGCGACGCCGTGGAATCCGGCCTTCCAGGGCATGCTCGGCACCCAGGTGGTGGCGAGCAACCTGTCGGCCAGCGGCAACCTGGATGCTCGTGCGCTATTTGCGTTCGGGCCCGGCACCACGTCCGCATCCACCGGCGGGCGTGGTGAGCCCGCGCGGTTTTATGCCATGGACGGCGACCTAGTGGGCGTCAGCAGTGGCCGGATCATTCGGTTCGACACCTCCCCTGGCAGCTTGCATGAAGGTCAGACCTGGTACGAAGGCAGCGGCCCGGTCCGCATGCTGGCCGGGCGGGATATCGTCAGCAGCGGGCGCGCGTTCGGCGATGACATGATGTTTGGCCGTTCGAGCAATAACCTGTTTATGCACGACGCGACCCAGGACATCTCCATCGTGTCCGCCGGGCGCGACATTCTCTACAGCAGCTTCCAGGTGGCCGGCCCTGGCCTGCTAGAAGTCTCGGCCGGGCGCAATATCCTGCTTACCGGTGTCGGCGGTGAGCACAGCGTAACCAGCCTCGGCGCGGTGTTGCCGGGCGACAACCGCCCCGGCGCGAGCATCGTTATGCAGGCCGGTGTGGGTGCCAGCGGGCCGGATTACAGTCGGTTCGTCGAGGCTTACCTGAACCCGCTCAATCAGGCGCAGGCCGGTGAATCCTTGCAGAGCGGCAAAGTGGCCAAGACCTACGACGATGAACTGGTCAGTTGGCTCGCCGAGCGCTTCGGCTTTGTCGGCGACACCGTCCAGGCTCGCGCCTACTACGCTGCGTTGCCCGCCGAGCAGCAACGGGTGTTTGCCCGCGATGTGTATTTCGCTGAGCTCAAGGCCGCCGGTCGCGAATACACCCAGGCCGGCGGCGTGCGCCAGGGCAGTTACGTGCGAGGTCGCGCAGCGATTGCAGCGCTGTTCCCGACCAAGGACGTGGCCGGCAACCCGATCACTTATCAGGGCGATATCACCCTGTTCAACGGCTCGGGTGTGCACACCAACGCTGGCGGAGCGATTCAGATGCTCACTCCGGGCGGTAGCCAGACCTTCGGTATCGAAGGCGCGGCGCCACCGTCGACGGCGGGTGTGATCACCCAAGGCGCGGGGGATATCCAGCTGTACTCGATGGGCAGCATTCTCCTGGGGCAAAGCCGCATCATGACCACCTTCGGCGGCTCGATCCTAGGCTGGACCGCCCAGGGCGATATCAACGCCGGCCGTGGCTCCAAGACCACCGTGGTGTACACACCGCCCAAGCGTGTCTATGACAACTGGGGCAACGTCGGCCTGTCGCCGTCGGTACCGAGCACCGGGGCGGGGATCGCCACCCTGAACCCGATCCCGGAAGTGCCGGCGGGGGATATCGACCTGATCGCGCCGCTGGGCACTATCGATGCGGGCGAGGCGGGCATTCGCGTGTCCGGCAACGTCAACATCGCCGCCTTGCGGGTGGTGAACGCGACGAATATCCAGACCCAGGGCAAATCCAGCGGCGTGCCGGTGACGGCCACGGTCAATACCGGCGCCCTGAGTTCGGCCAGCGCCGCCGGGGCGGCCGCCTCCCAGGCTGCGGAAGACGCGGCCCGCAGCCAGCAGGCGGCGGCCAGGCAGAGCCGGGCGTCGATCGTCACCGTGGAGGTGTTGAGCTTTGGCTCCGAGCCGGTGCCGCGTGAGCCGCAGGAGCAGCAGAAAACCTCGGCCTACAACCCCGACAGCCCTGTGCAGGTGCTGGGCGCCGGGCCGCTGAGCGAACAGGCGCGTGCGCGGTTGACCGACGAGGAGCGCAGACAGATCAGCCTTTAACGGGCGCCGGAACCTCTCGATGGACCTTGGGGGCGATCTATGATCGCCCCGTTTTTTTTTTTGCGCGCAGCCCTGGGTGATCAGCGCGTAAATGCCCCCGACCCAATCCCAAATGAAGCTTTCATGACAAAAGTTCGGTAGCCCATGGCCACTCCCGTCTCTCCTGTGTAACGCGCTCGACAGCATCCACAAGGTGCTCATCACGCGCATGCGGCAGGCCAGGAGTGGGGCAATGGGAACTATGGAACGTTATTCGAAAGTGGGCATGCAGGAGCTTGATCAGCGCCTGTCGAAGATCGTCGAAGCGGCGCGCAAGAAGCCGGTGTCGGTCTATCGCTACGGTGCGCCCTGGGTGTGGATCGTGTCCCAGGAAGATTGGCAGGGCGCGTTGAAAGAGGTCTCCAGCTATATCCCCGCCGGTCATTCCCTGGTGCTGCTGCGCCCGCAGATCGACGAGGCGCTCGACCAGCACCGCGACTGGCTGGCGGCCGAGCCGTCGATGACGATCGCGCCGCAGACCGTGCTGCAGATCCTGTTGCTGCAATTGCTGTATTCGGTGCCCAGCGAGCAGCAACTGCATGAACAACTCAATTACAACCTGTTGTTCCGCTGGTTCGTCGGCCTGGGGTTGAACCAGAAGGTCTGGAGCATCCAGGTGTTGACCCGCGACATCGCCACGCTGCTGAGCAACCCGCGCGCGGTGCAACTGATTCAGAAAATCATCGGTGAAGTGTTCTGTGGCGCCTTGCTGCACATGCCGGAGTTCTCCTTGAACTTCGCCCTGTTGCACACCTGGCTGGCACGGCATGGCAACCCTGCGATCGCCAGCCATTGAACCGGCCAGACGCAGTGCATAGCGCGGCGACGCACAACATAACTAGTTCAGGGGGCGGTGTGGAGCATCTGTTCAAATCAACGCTGGCGCTGTGCGGCCTGGTGCTGTGGAGTGCGGTTCAACCGGCGCTGGCCGAGGGCGACGCCCCGGTACGCCGGGTGGACGTCAACGAGTACTTCGTGCGCGGCAATACCGTGCTCGACGCGGCGACCATCGAGGAAGCGGTGTACCCGTTCCTGGGCCCGCAAAAGACCCTGGACGATATCGAAGGCGCCCGCGATGCGTTGCAGAAGATCTATCAGGCGCGCGGTTACCAGTCGGTGTTCGTCGAGCTGCCGGAGCAGAAGGTCGACGACGGTATCGTCTATTTGCAGGTCAGCGAAACCAAGGTCGGCCGGGTGCGCGTGGTGGGCGCCAAGCATTACTCGCCGGTGGAGATCCGTGAGCAGGTGCCGGCCCTGGAGGAGGGCGCCGTGCCGGACTTCGCCAGCGTGCAAACCCAACTGGCCGGCCTCAATCGCGGCACGGGGCGCCAGGTTACGCCGCTGGTGCGCGAAGGTCAGCGGCCCGGCACCATGGACGTGGACCTGCAAGTGGAAGACCAGAACCCCTGGCACGCCAGCCTGGGGCTGAACAACGACTACAGCGCCGACACCGAGAAGCTGCGTTCGGTCGCCACCCTGGGCTACGACAACCTCTGGCAATTGGGCCACAGCATTTCCCTGACCTACTTCACGGCGCCCCAGGACACCGAGAACGCCAAGGTCTGGTCGGCCACCTACAGCGCGCCGCTGGATGAGCGCTGGACCTTGCAGTTCTCCGGTTATCAGTCCGACAGCAACATCGCCACCATCGGCGGCAGCAACGTGCTGGGCAAGGGGCATTCGTACGGAGTGTCGGCGATCTACAACCTGCCGGCCGCCGACAACTGGGCCAACTCGTTCTCCCTCGGCGTGGATTTCAAGGACTTCGACGAGCAGCTCAACTTCGGCGCCAGCGGCGATCAGGTGCCGCTCAAGTACGCGCCGTTGACCCTGGGCTACAACGGCTATCGCTACACCGAACAGTCCCAACTGGGCCTGGGCCTGAACCTGGTGGTCGGCACCCGTGCGTTCTTTGGCTACGGCAGCGACGACGACGCATTTGCGTACAAGCGCTACAAGGCCAGCGCCAGTTTTGCCGTGCTCAAGGGCGACCTGAATTACACCTACACCTTCGCCAACGACTGGCAATCGGCGTCCAAGGCCGGCTTCCAGCTGGCCTCGGGGCCGCTGGTGTCCAACGAGCAGTACTCGGCCGGCGGCGCCACGTCAGTGCGCGGCTATCTGGCGGCCGAGCGCACCGGGGACGAGGGGTATTTGCTCTCCCAGGAACTGCGCACGCCGTCCCTGGCCAAGTTCCTCGGCAGTTATGTGCAGGAGTGGCGCTTTTACGCGTTCGCCGAGGGGGCGCGCCTGCGTCTGCACGACCCGCTGCCCGAGCAAGAAGACGAATACAGCCTGGCCAGCGTCGGCCTGGGCACCCGCGCCAGTTTGAGCAAATGGTTGTCCGGCAGCCTGGATTGGGGCTACCCGCTGCTCGATGGACCGAACACCCAGAAACAGGACTCGCGGCTGCACTTCAGTGTGCAGGCGACTTTCTGACTTTTTCTTCCGGAGACTTCACCCATGCAACGCCTATTTCTGAGCCTGTTGATCTGCCTGGGCTTCACGCTCCCGGCCACCGCCCACGCCTGGTGGCAGGATGACTGGCATTACCGCAAACAGATTTCCGTGGACACCACCGCCCAAGGCGCCGCGATCAACCAGGCCCTGGGCCGCACCGCGCTGCTGGTGCGCCTGCATACCGGCAATTTCAGCTTTGACGGGGTCAAGGAAGACGGGGCCGACCTGCGCTTCGTGAGTGCCGATGACAAGACCGTGTTCAACCACCAGATCGAAAGCTTCGACCCGCTGATGGGCATGGCGCTGATCTGGGTCGATGTGCCCAAGGTCGAAGGCGGCCAACGCCAGGACATTTGGATGTACTACGGCAACCAGAAGGCCCCGGCCACCGCCAATGGCCAACTGACCTTCGACCCCGATTACACCGCGCTGTACCACTTCGACGGAGCCCCGGCCACGCCGCCGCGCGACACCACGGCCTATGCCAACACCGCGTCGAACGCCACCGGCAGCAGCATCGACGGCGTGATCGGTCGCGCGCTGCAATTGGGCGGCCAGGCGCTGTTGCTGCCGGCCAGCCCCTCGCTGCAACACGCCGCCGGCGCGGCGTTTACCTTCAGTGCCTGGCTGCGTGTGGACCAGGCCAGTGGCGAGCAGATCGTCCTGGCCCGCCGCGACGGTGCTCACAGCCTGCTGCTGGGGTTGAACCAGGGTGTGCCGTTTGTGGAAGTCGATGGGCAACGTGCGGTGTCGACCCAGCCGCTGAACCCCGGCCAATGGCAGCACCTGGCGTTCACCGCCGAGGGCGCCAATGGGCTGCTGTTTGTGAACGGCCGCGAAACCGCACGCCTGGGCGTGGCGCTGCCGGCGTTCAATACGCCACTGGCCATCGGCGCCGACCTGCCGGACGCCGCGAGCACGCATCTGCCGTTCGCCGGGGCCATCGACGAGCTGCGTCTGTCCAAGGTGGCGCGGCCGGCGGCCCTGTTGCTGGCCGATGCCAGTGCCCAGGGCGCCGAGTCCAAGCTGGTGGCGTATGGCGTGGATGAAGAACAGTCCGGCTTTGGCTTCGGCAGCCTGGGCTTTTTGCTCAACGCGGTGCCGGTGGATGCCTGGGTAATCATTCTGGTGCTGGTGGCGATGATGGTGCAGTCGTGGTTCATCATGCTGCGCAAGAACCGCCAGGTCAGCCGGGTCAGCCGCGCCAACGAAGCGTTCCGTGAGCAGTTCGCGCAAATCGGCACCCGCCTGGAAATGTATTACGACGATGCGCTGCTCGCCGAGCGCCTGAGCCACTCCTCGCTGTGGCGCCTGTATTGCGTGGCGGTCAAGGAAATCCGCACCCGCCGCGCCCAGGGGGCTGACACCTCGTCGGTCTCGGCGGCCACCATCGAAGCCATCCGTTGCTCCATGGACGGTGTGCGTACCCGCGAAAACCAGGCCCTCAGCGCCAAGCTCTCGACCCTGTCCAATGCCATCGCCGGCGGCCCGTATATCGGCCTGCTGGGTACGGTGCTGGGGATCATGGTGGTGTTCCTCGGCACGGCCATGGCCGGTGACGTCAACATCAATGCCATCGCCCCCGGCATGGCGGCGGCCTTGCTGGCCACGGCCATGGGCCTGTTCGTCGCGATCCCGGCACTGTTCGGCTACAACCGCCTGATCACGCGCAACAAGGAAGTCAGCGCCGACATGCGGGTGTTCGTCGACGAGTTCATCACCCGCCTGGCCGAGATGCACGGCGAAAGCCAGCACAGTGAAGCGGCGCATCGGCGCGCGCCGCACGCATCGGTTCCGGCCTGAGGAGAATCGCCATGGCTTCCGTAAATGCCTCCCACGACGATGACGATGATGCCGCCGTCGACAGCATCAATATCACGCCCCTGGTGGACGTGCTGATGGTGGTGCTGGTGATGTTTATCCTCACCGCCACCGCCCAGGTGTCGGGGATCCAGATTCACCTGCCCAAGGCCAGCGCCTCGGTGTCGTTATCGGAGGCCAAGACCAAGGCCATCTCTGTCAACGACGGCGGCCAGGTGTTTCTCGATGCCTACCCGGTGACCCTCGGCGAGCTGGAAGAGCGCCTGCGTATCGAAAAAGCGCTGAACCCGGACTTCCCGGTGATCGTGCGCGGCGATGCCATGGTGCAGTACCAGAAAGTCATCGAAGTGCTCGACCTGCTGCGCCGGTTGGAGCTGTCCCAGGTCGGGCTGGTCACCGGCAAACCGAGCCAGGGCTGAGCCATGACCGCACAGATGCCGATCACACCGCCGACCAAGACCCCACGGCCATTGCGCCCACTGAAGTGGGGCGCCGGCCTGCTGCTGGGCGCCGTGGCCGCCTGGTTGTTGTGGCAGTGGGCCAACGACATGAGCGGCGTGCGCCGCGAGGCGCCCAAGGTGCCGACCATCATACCGTTGCCGCCACCGCCCCCACC